>JANQKU010000063.1 GCA_028280955.1 Opitutaceae bacterium | reverse complement strand
CTTGGGATGGTTTTTCAATCGTTTTATCTGATACCGGAGTTAAATGCCTTGGAAAATGTGCTGATGAGGGGCCGGATGGTAGGCCGGATTACGCGGAGGCATCGTCAGCGTGCCTATGAATTGTTGGGGAAAGTGGGTTTAGCTGAAAGGACAAAACATCTTCCTCTTAAATTATCAGGGGGGGAAAGACAAAGGGTGGCTCTCGCACGTGCTCTTTTTAATTTACCAAGAGTCATTTTCGCGGATGAACCAACAGGTAACTTGGATGAAAAAACAAGTGCTGTCGTTATCGATCTTTTGTTAAATCTCTGCCGGGAAGAGGGCGTTTCATTGGTTTTGGTGACACATAATAAAGAGCATGCGGGGAGAACATCTCGTCAGCTTTTTTTAAGAGACGGACGGCTAGAGACTATAGGAAGTAATGATGAAAAAAATTAAGACAGGTGTGGCAGGCGTTGGTTATTTGGGGCAGCATCATGCTCGAATTTACAGTGAATTACCCAATGCAGATCTGGTGGGTATTTATGAAGTTAATGATGAGCGGGCCTTGGAAATATGTGAGACATATGGTTGCAAACGCTTTGCTTCTTTGCAGGAGTTGGGAGAAGCATGCGAAGCTGTTAGTGTTGTTGTGCCAACGGATCTGCATCATGAAGTGGCGATGCCGCTTCTAAAGAGTGGCTGCCATTTGTTGATCGAAAAACCTCTTTGTACTTCTCTTGATGAAGCGGAATCCATTGTGTCCACTGCGAGGGAAAATGGGGTGCAAGTTCAGGTGGGGCATATTGAACATTATAATCCTGTGATGAGTTACCTGGAAAAGGCAGTGGATCAACCACAGTTCATGACAGCAGATAGATTGGCTCCTTTTCAACCGAGGGGAACAGAGGTTGGAGTTGTCTTAGATTTGATGATACATGATATAGGGATTGTTCTTCAATTAGCAAAGTCTCCGATTGAACGAATCGATAGTGTGGGGGTGAGTGTTCTTTCATCAACTGAAGATATTGCCAATGCCCGGATACTGTTCACTAATGGATGTGTTGCCAATTTAAATGCCAGTCGAGTCAGCCCTAAGAAACTTAGAGAGATTCGTATCTTTCAGTCTGCTACCTATTTGTCTCTCGATTTCATGAACCAGAGTGGTCACCTGGTGAAACGCAAAGAGATGGAGCTGCAAAAGAGTGAAATTCCCATAGAAAAAGGTGAAGCTCTAAAGTTGGAATTAACTTCTTTTCTGGAGAGTGTGCTCCGAGCACAAGAGCCTAAGGTTGGGGCTTCCCTGGGGAAATCCGCTTTGGAAGTGGCGATCACCATCACTGATCAGATTCATACTGCTACCAATTCTTGAGTTTTGAGTTAGGTCAAAATTAAAGACCTGATTAAAATTTTCCATACGTTTAAAAGGTGTACTAGGATAAATTTTCTCTGTTCTGATGAAAATAGTTTCTTGAGCTGTTTTGTTCGACGAAAGGGAACATTTTTAAGATAAACTGATCGAAGGAGTTGAAAAAATCTCTGTTTTGGAGGATGGAAGATAACCCCGCTTTTCTGTGTTAACCCTTTTTACTGAACTGAAGTCACTGTCATGTGGTATTCTTTTTAAGAAAGATATGGATGGCGTAGTGGTCTTTATTTATTGAGGATATGATAAAGTTGATCTCTAGGTTTTGGTTTAAGAATGAATTAGGCTGCGTTTTTTTGGCATGTTTACTCTATCTGGCGCTTCCAAAAGTACGCGGCGAAGATTCAGTCAGTTCAAAATATCAGTTTTATCAGGAAGATGATGGCCGTATCGAAGTGAAGGCCTACTATTTGCGGGCAGAGAAAACTTTAGATGAGCTCACGTCTTTGAGTGTGATTGGCTTAATCGACGATATTACGGGGGCAACACCGACAGGTCAACCAGCGCCGGATGGCAGTGATCAAGTTCCTCTTTCGACATTAACTGAACGTAGAAAAGCGATTATCGGTGACATTTCTAGAAAATGGAATGATCGCGATACATTTGGGTTTGAATTTGCTTACAGCACAGAGAGTGATTATGTTTCCCGTGGGTATTCACTGAGAAGTACGCATGAGTTCAATAAAAAGAACACCACTCTTAATTTGGGTTATTCCTTTATTGATGACAATATCGCTGTGGGCTATCAGGAAGATGACGAGGAAAAAAGGAGTCACGATTTTATCGTAGGGGTAACTCAATTGCTCGATCCCAATACGGTGTTGACCGCTAATGTTACCTATGGAGTGAATCGTGGGTATTTAAGTGACCCTTACAAAATAATTCAAAAAGAGACAGAAATTGTTCCGGGGTTTCCGCTCCCGTTAACTTTTGCCGAAAATCGACCCAGTAAGAGAGAGAAGGTAATTGGATACCTTGGGCTTACCCGTTTTTTTGAAGAATGGAATGGAGGTTTGGATTCATCTTATCGTGCCTTTTGGAATGACCATGGTTCTACTTCCCATACTATTTCGTTGGAATGGTTTCAGAAAATTGGATCAAGAGTAACTTTGCGACCCGGTTTTCGCTTTTATGATCAGTCAGCGGCAGATTATTACTTTGTCACACTGGATGACACAAATATCGTGCCATCAGGCATTCCGAATGGTATGGCGCCTTATTATTCGGCGGATTACAGATTATCTGCTTTTCGTGCCTATACCTATGGACTGAAGATGATTGTGGAAGCGACCGAATGGCTTCATTTTGATATAGCGTTTGAGCGTTATGAAATGAAGGGAAGAGATGGAGTGACTTCTCAGTCTGCTTATCCGGATGCAAATGTTTTTACGGTGGGAGGTCGTATATGGTTTTAGAGAGTGTGGAGAAGGAAAACCTGGTCGCTTCGTCATCCAGGCAGGGTGTAGCGAAAATAACGTTTCGAGCGTTAGGAACTCAGTGTGAATTACAGTTTGTCGCCGAGAATGAAGAATTAGCAGGAGAATTTGGGCGTGCGGCTGTCTCCTGGGTAGCAACGTTTGAACGGAAATACTCTCGTTTCTTACCGGATAGTTTAATCAGCCGAATTAACACACAATCAGGATTAGGTTGGGTTGATATTGATGAAGAGGCAGAAGGACTCTTTAATTTGTGCCAGGAGCTTCATTTTATGACGGGTGGTATTTTAGATCCCACGGCATTGCCTGTCATCAGTCTTTGGTACCGAAACTATAGAGATAAAGAGATCTCTCCTGAGATTCCGGATCCTTCGGTTGTGAAAAGAGCTCTAGAGAAAGTTGGCTGGGATAAAGTTGAAAGAGAACCTGGTCGTATTCGTTTGCCGGAGACTGGTATGTCAATCGATTTTGGTGGATTTGGAAAAGAATATGCTGTTGATAAAGTGGCGGAATTGGGGGTTGGATACGGTGTAAGAGATCTGTTAGTGGATTTTGGCCATGACATTCGACTTTTCGGAAGGCCTCCGGGCTCTCCCTGCTGGCATATTGGGCTGGAGAATCCGTGTCAACCAGGGTCGTGCTGGAGCAGTCTTGGTCTTTCGGATAGAGGGGTGGCCACTTCCGGAGACTATGTTCGCTTTTTTGAGAAAGACGGGGTGAGATATGGGCATATTGTTGATCCTAGGAGTGGGTATCCTGTCTCAAACGGGTGCCGAGGTGTTACAGTGGTGGCCAGTTCTTGTCTTGAGGCAGGCATTCTATCTACGACTTCTTTTGTGAAAGGGCCTGTGGAGGGATTGACCTTTATAGAGGAATTTTACGGCGCCGAGGGATGTATTGTTACTGAGGGTCGAAATCATCAAACAAGGAGGTTTTATGAGTACGTTGTGCCAACTGTATAGTCGATTTAAGAAATTAATTTATATCCTGCTGTTGTGTATAGGAATACCTGGTGTAGTAGTGGCTTCTATACAAAAGGGGAATGTTTTCCCTTCCTTGGATGGTTTTAATTTGGAAGGCACTCTTCCTGAGGATATGAAGGGAAAAATTGTTTTGGTCGATTTTTGGGCTTCCTGGTGTGTTCCTTGCCGTGATTCTTTTCCTGTTCTGGATGAGATTTATCAAAAGTATCGTGATCAGGGAGTTGAGATTATCGCGGTGAGCGTAGATAAGAATGAAAAGGCGTATCATAAATTTTTAAAGCGATATGCGCCAACCTTTCCGATTGTGAGAGATGTTGAGCAAAAATTGGTTGCCGAAGTGAAAATAGCCGCGATGCCGACATCTTTTCTCCTGGATAAGGAGGGAGTCGTTCGATTTGTCCATGAAGGATTTTATCGGAACAAAACAGGAGGGGAATATGTCGAAGAAATAGAATCTCTCATTAGAGAAACCTCTGAAGATAATAAGAAATGATGATATGTTAAGAGTCGTAAGCATATTAGGGATGATTTTAGGTTCATTTTTTCTGACGGCTTGTACGACGGTGGAACCCTGGCAACGGGGCAATTTGGCAGATTATGCGATGCAGCCTGACCGAGATCCCCTATATAATGTGATGTCTGAGCATATCTACTTTTCTCGGGAAGCCTCGGCTGGTGGCCGAGGTGTTGGCGGCGGTGGGTGTGGCTGCAATTAACGGAGGATTCTTAAAGCTGAACCATAAATTTGAAAGGACAAACCAATGAGCCGAGTCTTCGAACTACAAATTATCAGAGCCGCTAACCTACCAATCGCATTACTCATTTTACTTTTACAAAGAACGCCTCTTTTAAAGGTGATTGTCTCGGCTGAAATGCCTGCCAGCAGTCTTGTTTCCCAAATCTTAAAATCAGCTATTGTAGGGACGGCATCCTTAGGCGCGTTTCATTCGGTTTCGGCTGCTACGGAATTGGTAACTAACCCAACTTCGAATGAAGTGACTCCTATTCCAGCGGAGGTTGGCGTTCCCTTCACTTTTACTTTTTCTGTTGTAGGAGCTCAGACTCTAGCAGGTTCTTATTCCGTTGATCCTGCAGAATTGCCTCCTGGTTTGACATTAATTGGCGCAACTGGAGGTGTTTTAAATAGTGCAAGTGGGGTTATTGGAGGGACACCAACTCAAGCGGGGACGTATAATTTTACGCTCAACGCGTGGCAGAATGCCAATGGGAGCGGGGATCAAATAGTCTATCAGAGGATTATAGAGGTCATGGATGTGGCCAGTCTGCCACCGGAAATAACCTTTCAACCGGTCTCTTTAACAGTCAATCCGGGGAGTGGTGCTTTTTTTACGGTGAAGGTGGGAGGAACCGGTGTGGTGACTTATCAATGGAAAGTGAATGGGGTCGATCTCCCTGGAGAAACAGAGCCAACTCTGAATCTTTTTGATGTGCAATTAGCTGATGCGGGATCGTATAGTGTAGTGGTTACCAACAGTGCTGGTTCGACGACAAGTAATAACGCGTCATTGACTGTTGATGCAAATGGCACGGGTAGATTGTTGGCAATATCGACACGGGGAAAAGTTGGCAAAGGGGCAGATGTTCTGATCGGAGGCGTTGCCATAGAAGGTAACAGTGCAAATGCGGCAAGAACGATCCTGGTGAGGGCAGTTGGTCCGCACCTGGGGACATTGACTAACCCAGTGCCCGGTTTTTTAGTAGATCCGCAAGTGACGCTGTACTCTGGATCCACTCCGGTTGTTAGTAATGACAACTGGGGAGATGCACCGGATGTGAGTGAAGTGGTAGCTGCCACCGCAAAAGTTGGACTGGAGGCCTTTGCTAATGGTTCAAAGGATTCTGCACTATTAGTGACTCTGAAGAAAGGGCCTTATACAGTTATTGTTTCGGGAGTTGGTAATACTGAAGGTGTTGCTTTGGTGGAGATATATGAGGTTCTGCCAGAATAAAGTCTCTAGAGTATTTTATATCCTTAAAGAAGGTATTGGGTGAGTTTTTTAAAGAAAAAGACTCGTCTGTAGGGTTTTTTGAAGTCTCAATTCGAATTGGTGTCGAATACAAAACTTCAGATTGCATCTCTTTCTCCACCTGTTTCCGGACAGCCAGATTTGTTGATAGTTGCGGGTGAGCATTCGGGTGATCAACAGGCTGCCAGAATGGTAAAAAGGCTGCTTCCCCAACATTCTGATCTTAGCATTGCTGCGTTGGGAGGTGATGCCTTGGCCAAGGCTGGGGCCCAGCTTTTGTTTGATCTGACGAGTTCATCTGTTGTGGGAATTGTCGAAGTGATTCGGAATTACCGATTCTTCAGGAATATCATGGATGAAACGATTCATTGGATAGATACCTATCGTCCTAGGGTTATTTGTTTGGTTGATTACCCGGGATTTAATCTCCGATTGGCTGAAAAGCTTTATCAGATGGGAATCAGTCAAAAAGGGGGAGGAGAGGTAAGGGTAGTCTATTACATCAGTCCTCAAATTTGGGCATGGAAAGCAAAGCGTCGTTTTACCATGGCTCGTTATCTGGATGGGTTGGCTGTTATTTTCCCATTTGAGGTGGATTGCTATAAGGATACAGACTTACCAGTGTCCTTTGTTGGGCATCCGTTTGTGGAAAAAAATTATGAGTCCCCTGTTGGATGGAACCCTTCGGGGCCGCTCATGCTTCTTCCGGGGAGTCGAAAAGTTGCCGTTTCGAGAATTGCTCCTGTGTTATTTAAAGGATACGCCCAATATTTAAAAGAAGGAGGGAAGGTGAAGGCAGTGGTTTTGTACCCAAGTGATACCATAAAGGAGATACTTTCTTCCATTTTGAAGCAATTTCCCGATCTGTCCGATAAGGTGACACTTATGAAGCAGGAAGGTGTGGTTGAGGCAAGTGGTGTTTTGACCAGTTCTGGAACGATGTCCCTGAACTGTGCTTTGGCAGGTATTCCGGGAGCAATTGCCTATCGGGCAAATCCTATCACTTATCGATTGGGGAGAATTCTGGTAAAGATCCCTTATTTGGGCATTAACAATTTGCTCTTGGATGAGGCGATGTATCCGGAATTTATTCAAGGAGCTGCTTCACCTAAAAAATTAGCAGCGGAGATTTTTTCAGTCATTGAATCAGATGAACGGTTGAAGGAGACGCGGGTAATGACGAAGCGTCTTCATTCGATTCTTAGGCAATCTTCTGAAAAAAACTCTGCTGCCTGGATGGTACAACAGCTAACTGAATAAGGCTGAATTTAGTCCTTTGATAAATGGGAGAAGCGTGCTGTAAAGTGCGTCCATGTTTTCTCGGCTCTTTCGGTAAGGAGTTCTTTGCCGTGAGTTGTTTCCATTTTACGCAATCTCAGGTTTTCATCTGCAATTTGGGCTAAGTCATCAAGATTGTAGAGATAGACATTATCCAGTTCGGCAGCGCTTTCTTCGATGTCACGTGGGATTGCCAGATCAATTAAGAAAAAAGGGCGATTAGAACGTCTTCGTAGCGCGGATGAAATTGTTTTTTTGGTGAGGATCGGAGTGGAGGATGCTGTAGAGGTGAGGACGATGTCGTGTTCATGGAGTGATGTATCTAATTGATCGATAGTAAGAGCTTTGATCCCCATGTTTTGAGCGATTTCCGAGGCTCTTTCCATTTTACGACTGACGATTGTTATATTTGAGATGCCACGGCTGCGCAGCGCTTTGAGAGTTTTTTCACCGATGTCTCCTGTTCCTATAACGAGGACGCGGGATGTTTCCAATCGGCCAAAAATTTTTTTAGCGAGATCAACAGCAACGTTTGCCACGTTTATTTGTCCTGAACCGATTGAAGTGTGAGATCGTATCCACTTTGCGGATTGGAATGTCTTTTGAAAAAGACGGTTTAAAACAGGGCCGAGAGACTCTTGCTTTCGAGCAAAGGCATAAGCTTCTTTTGCCTGGCCAAGGATTTCGGTTTCACCTACCATTTGGGATTCAATCCCAGATGCAACGCTAAAGATATGTTCGAGGACGTTCTTGTTGTTTTTAACAGATTTGAGTTTGTCGAAATGTGTGTTGTCAAAGTTCTGGAAAGAACAGATGTACTTGGATATTTGTTCTATCGTTTCAGAAGAAGTCTCCGCTTGGGTGACCGAATAAATTTCAAAACGGTTGCAGGTATTTAGAACGAGAGATTCCTGAATACATGGAAGGGCTTTTAACCCGCGATAAAAGTCATTGAAACGGTCCTGGGTCAGAACAAGTTTTTCCCTCTCTTCCATGGAGGCTGTCTGGTGGGAAACTCCAACTAGTAATAGTTGTGCAGTCAGTTGTGTCATTCGCTCAGGCTACCCTGTTTTTTGTTGTCTTTAGAATGATCAATGGCGTTGGCAACAGGGCCTAATGAAATAACGGCGAGGATAAATAAAAAAATGGAAATATAGGCGAGATTGTTCGAGGAAAAGAACCGTAATTTGTGGATGATAAAAACGATGAGGTATCCAATCCAGATAGCGCCACTTAGAAGTAACTTGGTCGAATGGGTTGGTTCGGCCATATAGAAAATGGCAAGCAAAATAGAGAGGGTAAGGAGGAACAGCCCAAATGCTAATAGGCGAAAATTGATTTGTTCCAATTCGATGATAGAAGGTAAATAGGCAAAAAGTCCTCTCATATGCTTTTTTTTGAGGCTATAATTCTGCAAGAGCTGCATGGCAGAAGTGATGGCTAATATCCCCATGACACCATAACTAAACGTGGCAAGTGAAGCATGAACCTTTATCCAGGAGTCGTTCCCGAATAGTGATGTTGTTTGAGTAACATCCCAACTGGGGATCATAAGAGAAACGAGCGATATAATCGTGACGAAGGCTGAAGTGAAAAACCCGAGAAGGCTTACCCGAAAAGCCGGTCCAATAACGAGATAAAGCAAGGTCGCGGACCAACCCATGAATTGGGTGATTTCAAACTGATTATTTACAGGGCACGATCCACTGGCATGTCCTCTGATGTAGAGACCTGTTGTTTGCAGAATGAACCCTATCGCAACAATCGTTAGGAGAATGCCTCTTGAGTGTTGGCGTCTTCTGCTGATAGAAACGAGAGCCAGAATAAAGGCGGCTGCATAGACGGTGGCGGCTAGCCAGAGGAACCCCCGATCAGATAATTGTAAAAACTCCATAATTGCTTGATCTAACCATATGGGGTTTATTCTGAGGCTTCAAGGTATCTAGATGAAGGAAAGGTGGCCATGTGCCCTAAGCTTTCCTTTGAAAGATAAATGGAAGTAGAGTTTTTTAGGCAAAATGAATACCTGATTCCATTAAATAGAGTCCAAATATTTAATGAAACGATTTATTTTTTCTTATTCGCTACGGCTTTGGCTGCTTCTTTTTTCCGTTTACGGTAAGCGATGAGACGTTTGCGTTTTGTGACTTTTCTGTGTTGTTGGCCCATATTTGTTTCTGTTTGATTCGTCTAATAATCGTTTAAAGGCAAAACGTCTCAAATGGACAGCCTCCCGTCAAGAAGGCATTTGTGGATGGAACTTTGTCTGACTTTTTCGCTATCGTATTTAGGAGATAATAGGATCATCGTTTCGCAAGAGTTATAAATTGAGATTCGATGATAGCTTATCTTTGACAATCGGAGAGATTTTTTGAGTCATAGATTCCTTTAAAAAATGATACGTATTCTTCTTACCACAACTTCCTTCCAGGATACACCTGGTGAACATCATGCCATGCTGGAAAAAGCAGGTTACGAGATCGTAAGAGAAAGAGGGCCTCTTTCTGAGAAACGAATGCTCGAACTGGTCGGTGATGTGGATGGTCTGATTTGTGGAGATGATATGATTACCCGAGAGGTCATTGAAAAAGCTCTCCCCCAGTTGAAAGTCATCAGTAAATACGGAATTGGCCTGGACAAGATAGATGTGGTTGCGGCGACGGATCTTAAAATACCTGTTTTGTTTACGCCTGGGGTGAATCATACGACTGTTGCTGAGTTTACCTTTGCCCTTTTATTGGCATTGCGGCGCAACTTAGTGGAAGAAGCGAATTATGTAGCGGAAGGAAAGTGGGAGAGGATTACGGGAAGGGATATTATGGGTGCTCGGATGGGGATTGTTGGGATGGGCCGTATTGGTGGAGAAGTTGCTAAGCGTGCTCAGGCCTTTGGCCTGACAGTCATGGCACATGATCCTTACCTCGTTCCCAGTCGGGCCAAGGAGTTAGGTGTGGAAAGTGTCGAGTTGGATCAACTATTGGCAGAGGCTGATATTGTTTCCTTGCATACGATGTTGACGGATGAAACGCGGGGATTAATGAATACAAAAACTTTTGATTTAATGAAAGATGGAGCTGTTTTGATTAATTGCGCTAGAGGGGAATTGGTTCAAATAGATGCGTTGATTGCTGCACTTGAGAGTGGAAAGTTGACTGGATATGCGGCTGATGTCTTGGATGAAGAGCCTCCGTCTCCGGATCATCCATTGCTTGGTCGTAAAGATTGTCTCATAA
>JANQKU010000057.1 GCA_028280955.1 Opitutaceae bacterium | reverse complement strand
TGATGGCGCTTTGTGGTAAAAGTGTGGTATTTGAAGAGCTTCCGATAACGCTAAGGCTGCTAGCAGTTGTCTCTGCATCTCCAATGGTGAAGGCAATGGCTCCAGTGTTGCTGCCCTGATCAATTGTCTGGTCAACGATGTTGCTGATGGTTGGCGCACTATTGGATGGAGGTGGAGAATCGACTGTTGCTTCAACGATATTGGAATAACCTGAATTTCCAGATGCATTGTAAGCGCAAACACGATACTGATACGTTGTTCCTGAGATAACGGTGGTATCCGTATAATTTGTGAGATTAGCACTCACTGTTCCAATCTGTGTATAAGATCCTGAATTTGTGGAACGCTCAATTTTAAAACCGGCTTCGTTGTCGGAATTGTCCGTCCAGTTTAGGGTGAACTGTTCTGCTGATAGAGAGGGAGTTAGAACAGTTGTGATGATTAACGTGGCGAAAGCCGTTACTCTTTTAGCGACTTGCGGGACGCATATATCGAGGAGATAATAAGAGAGAGATTTGTCCTTCATGTCTAAGGACAGACCTCGCCTGAGTTTGCGGTGACTGAATAGCTAACTCACTTCGATTATTTTTAATTCAGTGTTCTTGAGTATGATTCTTTAGGGGTGTATGAGAGAAACTCCAGTTAATAGCTTGAGAAACAGACTAATGGTTTGAGTTAAATAAACTACATATAGAGCGTACATTGAATAAGTTTAGTTTATAGCCATGAAGTCCCTTTATGGGATGACTGACCTAACTCGTTTTTATTGTTGAGAAAAGAATGTGTAAGGCCGCTTTTTGAAGTGCACTGCTACGGAGCTTCGTAAACTTCAACTAATGCGACACCTTTTGCTCCATTAGAGCTAGCAGCATGGGCTGTATAAATGCCTGGTTCTAGCCAGACAACCATGGCTGCGCTTTTGGAATTGGAGTTAAGTGGAGATACTCCAATTTGAGTTGAAACGGTTGCTATCGTATTTGCATCGACACTCCAATTGTCATTGTGAGCAATCTGAAATGTTTCCCCATTAGCTGTTTGATAAAGTTTGAGTAAAGGATCAGCTAACGCATTTGAAATATTGTAGTTTGCTAATTCTGGGCCAACAGCTCGAATGAGAAGTGGTATTGGATCTGTACCGCTCACCACGAAACCAGCTATGATTACATTATCTCCGGTACTGACCTCACCGCGCATCGAGATACTGGAGATACTGGCTGTGGAAGTGCGTCCACTTGCTTCGTCTACGTCGTAGGCTTCAAGTAATGCGGTTCCGGTAAAGCCATTAACATTTGTGATGTGAGCTGTGTAAGCCCCAGTTGGAAGTTCGAGAAAAAGGGCAGAATCTTTACTTCCAGATGACAGTGGAAATGCGCCAACCAGGTTAGCAGTGGATGAAATAAGAGAAGGATTATTTGTGACTGACCAGTTGTTGTTTTGAGCGATTGCGGTACTGCCTTGATAAAGAGTGATAAATGGATCGCTTATCGGATTTGCTACTCCCAAGCCAGCGAGAGATGGGCCAATAGCGCGAACCAAGATTTGCTTATAGCCAGTTCCTCCAACGACTATTCCGGCGATCATAGTACTACTGCCTGTTCCGGCACGAGCCCGAATGGAAGTGGCAACCAGATGGCTCGATCCAGTATTTCCAGTAGGTAATATATCTAAAGTTCTACTGGCTACATTGGAATATCTGGAATTTCCAGATGAATTGAACGCCCGCACTCGATAACTGTATTTTATGAAAGAAGCTACATATCTATCAATATAACTGGTGACATTGGGGCCAACTGTTCCGATTTGACTGTAAGATTGACCATCGGTTGTCCGTTCAATCTTGAAGCCACTTTCGTTGTCTGAATTGTCTTTCCAACTGAGGGTAAATTGTCCAGCTGATGCCATAGGGACTAGAAGAATGGCAGAAATGGCTATTGCGAAGGTTGCTTGTGTTAACGTCGCAGCTCCTGTCAGATTGTGGGCAGAGCGCAGTCCCAGGTAGCATAGTATACCTACTTTAAATGTCTGAAAAAAGGGTTTTGATTGGAAAATTTTGATTGGAAAAATTGGGTTTTTCATTGCCAGGAAAAGAGAGATTTCTGCATGAGCATCAGATTTATCAGAGTTGGGTTTGCGTAGTGTTTCTCTTCTATTGATTTTGGATAAAAATACTGATGCATGAATAGGTAAAAATACCTAATAAGAGTAGGGATGACCCTCATGGCAAGAGGAAGTTCCGCATTGTTAATAAGTTGTTGCGAAATGCTCGTGAGGCTCCATTTAAAGCCATTGGACGGCCTTATAGGGATGAGATTCTGTCTATAAATTCTCAGAAGAATTCCATCCGTAGCTAGAATGGGTTATTTAGGAATCCTTACGTTTTTATATCTGCCTGATAGGTGAAGACATACGGTCTAGTTTGCCTATAGACAGCGTTGGAAATGAACATTGTTTCGGGAGAAAGATACTGGATGAAGTGGTAACCTTAAACGAAGGAGAAAAATTGGTGATATTTTTCTATTCCAGCTCTTCGATTCCGCGTCGATAACCTATGGCAATGAAGCGCGTTGTCATTATAGAAGACCAGAAAGCTGTTTGCGATATGATCGCTGAACTTGTCCGTCTCTCGGGCGGCTATGAGGTAATCGGTAGTTATCCGAATGGTGAACTTGGAGTTGAGGGGGTTCTTCAGACCAAGCCAGATATCGTTGTCTTGGACTTAGTCCTTCCCAATATGTCTGGTTTGGATGTTCTCCGTCGCTTTACAGAGGAATGCCCAGTGGTTAGGACGTTAGTTTTTTCGGGACAAGGATCGCCCAAAAATGTAAAAGAAGTTCTTGCTGCGGGGGCTGACGGTTTTGTGGTCAAGACGGACGGTTTTGGCGAATTCAGGGTAGGCTTGGATACCGTGGCTAGTGGAGGAACGTATCTCGGTCCTCAGGCGAATAAGGCAATGCGTCAATTTATGGGGAGTGGAGAGTCAGACCAGAAAAGGCTGACGGAAAGAGAAACCCAGGTTCTTCAATTAGTTGTTGAAGGAAAGACAAGTAAAGAAATCGCAGGAGATCTCAATTTAAGCGGCCGGACGATTGATAGTCATCGCTCAAATATTATGGGGAAGCTGGGTATCCGTGATCTTCCTGGTTTGACCAAGTATGCGATTGAGAACGGTTTAGCTTAAAAACCGTTTTTGTTTTCATCTTATCTCTTTCGGAGGATTCTTGAGGCTTTAATTCTTCTGGGCAGGTTTTGGTGATCTGCTAAATAGCGTTGAATTTCCTGGGCGATTTCTGTTTTGCTGCAGTACAATCTTAGTTTGTCACGTTGTTCTGGATTTACGTTCCAACCGATACTTCAGTAATTGAATATGCCATCGTCCATTGTTATTTGTGCTCTTTATAAATTTGCCACCCTAGATGACTATAAAGCTCTGAGAGAACCCTTATTTAAGGTGATGCAGGAGAATGAGATCAAAGGATCTCTATTGCTCGCTCAAGAAGGGATAAACGGTACAGTCGCTGGAAAGAAGGAAGGAATCAATGCACTGTTGCTCTGGCTTAAGAGCAAACCTGAGTTGGTGGATCTTGTGCACAAGGAATCTTTTGATGATAAAATGCCGTTTCTTCGGGCGAAGGTGAAGCTAAAGAAAGAGATCGTCACAATGGGGGTTGAGGGGATTGACCCAACAAAGGTTGCTGGGACTTATGTAAAACCTAAAGACTGGAACGCTCTTATTGCAGATCCGGATGTTGTCCTTGTGGATACACGGAATGATTACGAATGTGAGATCGGTACATTTAAAAATGCTATCAATCCAAATATCACAACTTTCCGAGAATTTCCCGATTACGCTCAAGAACATCTGGCTGCTTCAAGGGAAACAAAGATAGCAATGTTTTGTACAGGGGGTATTCGCTGTGAAAAATCGACCGCTTTTTTGAAGGAAAAAGGATTTAAAAATGTTTTTCATCTGGAGGGTGGCATCTTAAAGTATTTGGAGGAAATCCCTCAGAAAGAATCTCTCTGGGAGGGTGAATGTTTTGTCTTTGATAATCGGGTGGCTGTTAATCATTCGTTGGAAAGAGGAAGTTATGATCAATGCTTTGCCTGTAGGTATCCCATTACCCAAGAGGATAAAGAAAGTGATAAATTTATCCAGGGAGTCAGTTGCCCGCGTTGTTATGATGGTTATACAGAAGAGCAGCGTGAACGATTTCGTACACGTGAGAAACAGGTGCGGCTCGCAGAAGCAAGAGGCGATCAGCATATTGGAGCTTGTCAAGACGAGCAGATTAATCGACGTCGTTTTGAAAAGAGAACTATTAAGGAGCAGCAGAGAAAAGCTTCAGCTCAGTTTCAAAAGAAGGCTAAAGCCTCCTAGGATTCCGGTGTTTTTTGAAAAGAACCAAGTGTTTCTCGTAGACCGCTTTCAAAATCATAATTCGGTTTGAAACCAGCGTCGAAAAGTTTATCAGCCGATGCGAGGGAGTGCTTCACGTCTCCGGGGCGGACTGGTTGATGCTGAATTGCAGAAGTTGAGCCCGTCACTTTGAGAATGAGATTGGCCAGATCATTAATTGATATCCGTTGTCCATAGCCAACGTTGTAAACGCCACTCAATTCCAGATTAGTTGCTAAGAAGGCGTTGGCAGCGGCGATATCTTTGACGAAAACAAAATCCCGGGTTTGCTCACCATCCCCATAAATGGTGATAGGCTCATTGCGGAGAGCTTTATCGATAAAAATTGGAACGGCGGCTGCGTAAGCACTGTTAGGGTCTTGGCGAGGGCCAAATACATTAAAGAAACGCAGACATGCTGTGTTCAGTCGTCCGGCCTTCTGGAAAAGATCACAATAATATTCACCATCCAATTTTGTAATAGCATAGGGACTGGCTGGCTCAGGCAACATTGTCTCCAGTTTTGGGATAGATGGATTATTGCCGTAAATGGCTGCTGAACTACTCAGGCAGAGTTTAGTGACGTTTGCTGCAGAGGCCTCTTCCAAAACATTTAAGAGGCCCCGAACGTTGAGGTCGACACATTCGATTGGTTCACTCATGGACTCGGCTACGCTAATCATCGCGGCCAAATGGAAAATATAATCGACTCCCTGGACGGCCTGCTTGACCGCATTTCGATCGAGAATAGAGGCCTCTATGAATTCAACGTCCAAGCCACTCAAGTTTTTGCGATGCCCGGTTCTTAGATTGTCGAGAATTCGAATTTCAGCTTTGTTTTGGAAATACTCTGTCAAATGACTGCCAATAAAACCGGCTCCACCTGTAATTAATATTTTCATACGGCTAAAGGTTTTCGATGATTTTTTGCATTTCGTCCTCCTGGCTTTCGATAGAATGAATCAGTTTTACCTGAGTTCTACATCTATCTAAATTGTGGTTTTCCCGATGTATTTTAAAATAAGTATCTCCTTGAAGATGGTCCATCAAAAAACGAAGGACGAGCTCAAACGTCATCAACTTTCCCGAGAAAACTAGATGAGATTTTTCAGTTGGCGTTAGGAAATCCTTGGCTGAGCTTAAATAACCTTGAACGAGAGCTTCGAAAATAGGCATTCGCATGGTGACCTTGGAGAGATCCTGTTCATCTTCCGGAGCTGGGCTTGTCGCTGTCCGAACCATGTCTCCGAAGTCGTAAAGAGCCAGGCCAGGCATGACTGTATCAAGGTCAATGACACAGATTCCTTGAGAGGTATCGTCGTCGATCATGACATTGTTCAGCTTGGTGTCATTGTGGGTAATGCGATAGGGAATTTTGCCTTGGATGTGGAGATCGAGCAATCTGTTTACGAAATCAGCTTTTTGCTCAATAAAAGCTATTTCCGGTTTTACGGTGATGGCTCGATTTTTAACATCTTTTCTAAGCGCTTCCTGAAATGCTTCGAGTCTTTTGGGGCTATTATGGAAATTTGGAATAGTCTCGTGCAAACTGGGGCCTTCTAGATCAACCAGGCTTTTTTGAAATTCTCCAAAAGAGCGCGCAGCTTCGGAGGCTTGTTTGGTTGTTTCAATGACGTCGTAAGTGCGGGCTTTTTCAATAAAAATATAGGTTCTCCAGTAGTTCCCGTTCTGATCAAGATGGTATGAATTGTTTTCGATTGTAGGAATAAGGGTTAAGCATCGTCTATTCCTGTCGATTTCCCCTGCAGTCTTGAGCTTTCCGCGAATATGTTTGGTTACTCGGTCAATGTTTTCCATGAGGGAGGGAGGATCTGTAAAGACGGATTGATTGATTCGTTGATGAATGTAATGAATCAGAGAATTTTTCTGCCGAAATGTACTGAGATAGGTATCATTGATATGCCCGCTCCCATAAGGAATGGCTTCAATGAAATCACCGTTGATTTGGAAGTGACTGCTTACTTCGCGAAGATCGTGTTTCATAGAAAAATACTGGACTCAGCTACTCCAAAGATGTTGAGGATATGCTCCATCAGTGATTAACTGGTTTATCCTGGCGCTTACGATTTCTCTGTCTTCTCGATAGGTCATCCCAAACCAAGAACTGTTAGTCTCCAGCATTGTTACCTGTGTCCCACCATTTTGGATAAGTTCATCTACCACCGTGGGAAGAAAAAATTCGGTTTTGAGGTCAGAGCCGTTATTTGCAAAAAATTGAGTGAAGGCTGTTTTTAAATGGGAAAAAATGGTTGGGGTGAAGCCCCATAGGTTTAGAGAAACGAGTTCATCCCCGGAAAAGTGCCGAAGACTGCCATCGGCATTTCTTTGTTGTGCTCCGGAACCTTTTTTTTCAATTGCCGTTACTTCTTCAATTGTTTGGAGAAACCCATCTGCGCCTTTCTGACAAACCCCACGGGAGACATGCCCGTGTTCTGAAAGGGTATTACGCAGAGGATAACCGACCATGGCATATTGATCCTTTTCAGATTCAGTTTGTTGTTGGGTTAAAAATTCCGCGAGTTTTTTATAGGCATTCGAGCCATAGAGATCATCTGCGTTGATAACTCCAAAGGGTTCACTGACAACTTCTGCTGCAACCATTACGGCATGTCCGGTTCCCCACGGTTTCTGCCGATCAAATGGAATTTGAACTTTTTCCAAACCAGAATGTAATTCCTGTGCGACGAAGTGTAACTCGGTGGTTTTACCAATTCTTTGGCGGACCGCTTTTTCGAAATTTGCTTTATCTTTTTCTCTGATTATAAAGACGACTTTCTCGAAACCATTTTTAAGGGCATCGAAGATAGAGTACTCGAGAATCCATTCACCGTTGGGGCCGATCCCGTCGGTTTGTTTCTGACCGCCATAACGACTTCCCATTCCGGCGGCTAAGACAACTAATGCAGGTTTCATTATTGAAAGGTTGTCAGGGTCTGGATTGGTGGTGCAACAAAAACTCTACAGAGCTTTTGCTATTCTACTATTGTCTGAAAGGAGAATCTTTTGGGGAGCGTATACTGTTCTGAGAAACATGTCTGATCGAATAAATTGAATTTTTAACATCGTATTTATTTCTAGAGAAAGATTTTCTCAGTGTTATGAGACGATCAAAAGTATTAGCCAAACTTAAATCCGGAGGCATCGCCAGGATCTGTAATTTTGGGCATTATTTGCCTTATTTCCCGCAAACGGCGGCCAAAAATGGTTATGATGGTCTTTGGATGGATGGAGAGCATCGTTCCTGGAATCCCAGGGAGGTTCAAGCGATGCTGGCATTTCATCATTTGGCAGACGTTGATTGTTTCTTTCGTCCGCCTACCCTGGAAAAGACTGGGCTTTATCGGGTTCTTGAAGATGGAGCTGCTGGTTTAATCATTCCCCATGTCTCAACCGTTGAAAAGGCTCAGTCGATCGTAGATGCTGTGAAATTTCCTCCTTTGGGAGACCGTGGTGCGGATGGGGTGGGGCTCGATGTTAATTTTACGGCAGGTGTGCCCAACTATATTGAGGAAAGTAATCGAGAAAACGCCATTGCGGTTCAGATCGAGACGGTTCAAGCCGTTGAAAACGTGGAGGGCATTGCGGCTGTCGAGGGGATTGATATTCTTTTTTTGGGACCGGGTGATCTTGCATTGAGATACGGCTGTAAACCATCTCCATCGGATCCCAAGCTGTTGGAGGCGATTAAATTGGTCGCTGCCGCGGCGGAGAAACATGGAAAAGTATGGGGAATGCCGGTTATGTCGGAAGAGGATATGCGGATTATCCTGGATAACGGTTGCCGGTTTATGATTCACGGATCAGAATTTCGCATTATTAATAATGGTCTGTCTGCCGCATCAGAAGTCATGGACAGAGTTTTTTCGGAATACGAATCTTGAGCAAAGCAGAGAATGTTTGGTAGAGTCCGAGCTTAGCTTAGTGTTGGTAAAATTTATATCGTATGGATTTGCAAAGGACCATTACAGAGAGTGAACAGCTTGAGAAAATAAAGACGTTTCTTTATCCCGATGCTGAGAAGGCATCTGTGGAGATCGCCCGTCAGATTGCAGATCTTATCCGAGAGAAGCAAGTAGACGGACGAAAGGCTGTCTTGGGATTGGCAACGGGTTCTTCTCCCATTCGGGTTTATGCAGAACTTTGTCGCTTACATACAGAAGAAGGACTTTCTTTTGAGAATGTGGTGACTTTCAATCTGGATGAATATTACCCGATCAAACCGGAAGCTTTGCAGAGTTATGTTCGTTTCATGAATGAGCACTTGTTTGATCATATCGATATCAAAAAAGAGAATGTGCACATTCCTGATGGAACCTCCGAGCGTGATGAAGTTTTTGCCTATTGTCGTCAGTACGAAGCGAAAATTAGACAGAACGGTGGCCTTGATCTCCAGATTTTAGGAATTGGTCGAACCGGGCACATCGGATTCAATGAGCCAGGTTCGGTCAAGGAATCAAGAACCCGTATGATTACCTTGGATCGCTTGACCCGTTCAGACGCTGCGGAAGATTTTTTTGGAGAAGCGAATGTTCCGCGTAGAGCTATCACAATGGGGGTGGGAACAATTCTTGAAGCACGTAAGATTATCATCATGGCCTGGGGTGAGGCCAAGGCTCCGATCGTACAGAAGGCTGTGGAAGGAAAGGTCTCTGAGGCCGTAACGGCTAGTTTTTTACAAGGCCATCCGGATGCATCGTTTTATTTAGATACAGCAGCCTCAGCTGAACTGACTCGATTCAGGAGACCTTGGCTCGTCGGCCCCTGTGAATGGAATGACCGGTTGATTCGTCGTGCAGTCGTATGGCTCAGTCATACCATCAAAAAACCAATTTTGAAATTGTTGGATGAAGATTATACCGAAAATGGATTGGGAGATTTGGTGACAGAACATGGCCCCGGATATACTCTGAATATCAAAATTTTTAACGAGTTGCAGCACACTATTTCTGGGTGGCCCGGAGGA
>JANQKU010000220.1 GCA_028280955.1 Opitutaceae bacterium | reverse complement strand
GTTCCCTGTCCTCCTGCCACCGTAAAGGCAGCTACTTTTCCAGCCTTTAGTGCCTCCTCACCCTTAACCGTGGCAGCTTCCCATTCTTCAAAATCTCCTCCGGATTCTACCAATGGGATATAAGACGCAGGCGTTAATCCAGATAAATCCAACGAAGACGATTCATCTTTACCCAGGAGAGAGCCTGTCAGCCTGGCAATTTCACCCAGATCGATTTCAGAAGCCTGCCTCAACAAGCCCTGCTGTTCTTCTTCGTTCAATTCCTCCCAAAAACGAAAAATCTGACCTTGGCCAGCTTTTTGGAAAGACTCTACAACAGAATTTTGCTCATCCATATATATCTCGAAATCGGATTTTTCTACACAGCCTCAACTGATTATCCCTGGGATAGTCCGAAGTTTTATCGCTCAAATCTAAAAACAACTTCTGCCGGTCTGGCATAGCCAAGGCGTTGGCGAATCTCCCGTTCCACAAATGCTGGGTCATTTTGTAATCTTTCCAGAAAAATCTTCTGCTCTTGCAAAAGCTGCTCTGCTTCGGCAAATCGCCTCATATTTTCAGCTTCTTGTTTCTTTAGATTAGTGAACTCATGGTAGGTCCGATAAAAAAACACGCCGGAGAATGAACTCAGAGCAAGGAACAATAGAGCGTATATAGAAAAAATTATCCGGCCAAGCGTCATGGGATCAGAGACTTCGTAGATTGGCCATAACCCAAAGAAAGAAAAGATTTTTTTTACAATTCCGGCCAAATCTCCCTTCGCTACAGTCACACAGAAAGAAACCGTTATATTTAACTAACTGTTAATTTTGTCCATCTATAGCCGAAACTACTGACAATGTATGAGGATTTTTACGGATTAACCGAACTTCCATTTAATATTACACCCGATCCGAAATACCTGTATCTCAGTCCATCTCATCAGGAGGCGGTGCAGCATTTAAAATACGGTATCTCGGAGCGTAAGGGATTTATTGTACTCATTGGGGAAGTCGGATGCGGTAAAACAACTCTTTGTCGGCACTTCCTCAACGATCTCAATCATGAGCAATACGAAACAGCACTCATCTTAAACCCTCGTATCACAGAAACTCAACTCCTGAAAACCATACTGGAAGAACTGGGAGAAACAGTTACCGCCCGCTCACGAAACGATCTTATCTCTCAAGTCAACCAAGCCCTGCTAGACCGTATCCATGAGGGAAAAGACATCGTAGTCATCGTCGATGAATGCCAAAACCTTTCCTTCGAGGTTCTCGAACAACTCCGACTCCTCTCCAACCTTGAGACAGATAAACAAAAACTCCTCCAGATTGTCCTGATGGGACAACCCGAATTTAAAGAAATTTTAAACGAACCCCGTCTTCGACAACTCCGGCAGCGCATTCTCGTTAACTACGAATTAAAACCGCTGACTCTCACTCAGATGGAGCATTATATTCGCCATCGCATAACATTGGCAGGAGGTCTGGGACGTCCTCAATTCTCCCGCTGGGCGGCCAGAACTATTTATCGTGCCAGTCAAGGTATCCCACGTTTAATCAATAATCTCTGCGACAAGTCTCTCCTCGCCGCATTCTGCCGTCAGGGAGATATCGTCGGCTTCTGGGACGTTCGCAGAGCTCTCAAAGAATACAACGCTCTATCGCTGAATTAACAATCTCTACCCATTTCAAAAATGAGCTTAATTAACGACGCCTTAAAGAAAGCCCAGAGCCTCAACACAGTTTCACCCGATCTCCCTCAACCTGCGACTGGGCCAACACAACCCATTACTATTCCCAAACGTTCTGAACCCATGTCAGCTCAGAAAATGGTCATTACATTGGGCATTGTGATTGGAACTCTTCTCATCATGGTTGTCGGCCTTGGCATCGGATTCTATGTTCTCTATCTCAAGAATGATGAACCTGTTCAAATGGCCACAACTGAACAACCTGCCTCAGTGCAGACAACTGAAGAAGTCGCATCAGTATCCATAGAAAAAGTGACGCCTGTTGCGGAAGTAACTGAAATAGTTGAAGCAGTGCCTGTCGAAGTCGCCGAAACGACACCGCAATCAGTTGTTCCAATCATTGAAGAAAAACCGAAGCCATGGGTGAATAACCCATATCCAGAAGTCATCGCTTATGTGGATTCTATTAAAATCACTGGAATCCGCACCTCCAATGGTCGATCCAAAGTTTTGATGAACAATAAAATTTATAAGACTGGCGAAATTGTAAATCGTAGCCTAGGACTCAAATTAACCGACGTCAGAAAAGACGAATTGGTTTTTGAGGATGCCGAAAAAAATATCTACACAGCCCATTTCTAATAGCGCCTTTACGGATACAATAAACATCCGTAAATCAATACATCCCACCTGGAATGTCCCTATCTATCACGGCGAGTTGTGGACAGCGAAACAAAGACAAGGACACAGCCTTCACCAAATCTCCTATCGAGCCTGTTTTAAACCTCACCTGGTAAAATTCTTCCTCGAGCGTTTTAGCAAGACGGGTGACATTATCTATGATCCTTTTATGGGACGAGGGACGACTCCGCTTGAAGCCGCCCTTAATGATCGAATTCCCTGGGGCTCAGACCTCAACCCTCTGGCCTCTCACTTAGTTAAGCCGCGACTTTCCCCGCCGACACAGGAGGCAGTCCTCGATCGATTAAGAAATCTTCATCTTGGGGGAAAGATTTCACTATCGGAAGAACTCCTCGTTTTTTACCATCCTCAAACATTAACGGAAATCTCAAATCTTCGTTCATATCTTTTGAAGAAGGAACAGAAAAACCAACTCGACGATATCGACAGATGGATTCGAATGGTTGCGCTAAACAGATTAACCGGACACTCCCCCGGTTTCTTTTCTGTCTATACCATGCCTCCCAATCAAGCCGTCTCCCTTAAATCCCAACAAAGAATCAACGCTCGGCGGCAACAAACACCACCCTATCGCAACATTACTGAACTGATTTTGCGAAAAACCAAACAACTGCTCAGTGACTGCAATATCAAAAATATTGCCAAACTAAATGAAGCGGCCACTCATGCCAGATTTAGCATAGCAGATGCATCTCAACCGAGCAAACTTCCGAAGGGAAGTGTCGATCTTATGATAACATCTCCACCCTTTCTCAACGTAGTTGACTATGCCACTGATAACTGGTTGCGCTGTTGGTTCTGTCATATCGAGTCCCATCAACTAAAGATAACAACTCCCGGAAGCCTATCCAATTGGGAAAACTTCATTTCCAAGGTCTTTATTCAACTAAAACGCATTCTCAAACCAGGTGGCCGCATTGCCATCGAAATAGGAGAAGTGCGTAAGGGATCTCTTAAGCTGGATGAAACAGTCGCGCCTCTCGGGGTTAAAAACGGACTTATTCTCGAAGCCATCTACATCAATGATCAAGCCTTTACCAAAACCGCTCATTGTTGGGGTGTCGCCAACCAAAAGATTGGCACAAATACAAACCGTATTGTTATCTTCAAAAAAGAAGAATAAATAGCAAATGGCAGTTTTGACTTTTCAGTAAAAGGATAACCGTTCAAGCATATGCCATGCTGACAAGCCGTACTGAAGTTCAAGTTCGTTATTCGGAAACCGACATGATGGGGATCGCCTACCATGGAGAGTACCTGCCCTGGTTTGAGGTGGGTCGAACCACTTTACTCAAAGAATACGGATTCCCCTACCTTGAACTGGAAAAGCAAGGATATCGCCTCCCTGTTCTAAGCGTAAACGTCAAATACAAGAAACCCGCCATTTATGACGATATCCTTACTATTGAAACGACCATGACAGAAAAACCAACTCTTCGCATTTCTCTACATTATCGTGTCTTGAGGGGTGAAGAACTTTTAGCGACCGCCTCTACGCAACACGCATTTGTTAACACTGATGGTCAACCAATTCGACCTCCTGCTGCCTTTGTGAAAAAAATGAACAAAATTTTCTCAGACAGTTTCTAAAACATCCTCTAACTTTTTGGAAAAAACTTTTTTTCCCACCAGGCATATTCAGCTACAACCTCAGGATCAGTTTCCTTCCTTCGGGTTTTTAACAAAAGATTAAACCCTTCTTTTCCGGCAAGTCGAAATACAGCCCATACAGCATGGACCCGAACCATTGCCCGCTCATGCTCAGTCAACAAAACCAACTGATCCATCACCAGTTTCCTTTCATCTTTCACTCCCTCCAGCCATTCCGAAGAATCGTCTAAATTTCCAGCCACAATACACGCATTGCGTAACAAACCATGAAGCTTTGTTCGCTTGATTGGACTTTTTCGGAAAGCCTCGCTAAAATGCCTCTGGGTCATCTGCAAAAGTTCGAGTAGCGTGAGATGAACCACATCATAACGACTGGATAAAAGAAGCTGTCTCCCTTGGCGGGCAAAGCGATTCCACGGACAAACATCCAGACAAATATCACATCCAAAAATGCGATCTCCGATAGCCATTCGGAATTCGCGAGGAATTATCTCCTTATTCTCTATCGTATGGTATGAAATACATCGTCTCGCATCAACTAGACCAGGTTCAGGAATAGCCTTAGTCGGACACGCTTCTATGCACCGCGTACACTTACCACAATTTAACCCCATTGAATGCTCTGACTCTAACTCCCGAGAAAAAGATTTTGTTAACGGAGCATCCGGTGTCAGTTCCAATGTCGTTAAGATCGAAGCCAACAGCAACCAATTGCCATGTTTTCGGGAAATTAACATTCCATTTTTCCCCTGCCAACCCAAACCTGCCTTAGCTCCCCAACCACGTTCAATCACAGGACCCGCATCCGTATAAAGACGATAATCCGTTGAAGAAACCTGAAACTCTTCTTCAAAAATCCTTCCCACTTTCTTCAACCCTTCGAGCAAGGTATCATGATAATCCGAATACAGTGAATATTTCGCCCATTTCTTCTGAGAAGAGACCACGGCCTCGTCCGGCCAATAGGAAACTCCCAACATAATCAGGCTCTTTACGTTTGGAAGGACTAAGTTTGGGTCTAACCTCTTCTCAATAGTCCTATCCAGCCAAGTCATATCTGCCTGCCAACCATTTTCTAACCACTCTAAAAAACGCCCACTCGGGACATTATCAGCACGAACAAACCGGACTTCATCAAATCCGATAGCCTCTATCTGCTTTTTCAAGGCTTTTTCATCCATGACGCCACCTGTCAGGAAAAAGCCCTTGCATCACGCAAATAAACTCGTTGCACATGAGAAGCAACGTCACTCATCGAACGACCATCTGTCAGCACCAAAGTACCAGCTTTTCGATAGATAGGCTCTCTCTTGGCCAGCATCTTCTTAATTGTTTCCAATGGGTCCTCCACATTAAGCAAAGGTCGGTTTTTATTTCCTTTAGTTCGCCGCAAAATTGATTCCGCAGATGCCAATAAACAAATGACCACACCCTTCTTTTTCAAGAGATCCAGCATTCCTCGTTCAATAACTAAACCACCACCGCAGGCAACCACGCACCCCTTTTCCAAATGCCCTTTCTCAACAAATTCTTTCTCCAACTCCCGAAAACGTTTCTCTCCCTCCTTCTCAAAAATCTTCTTAATAGGCTCTCCGTAACGTTCCTCGATAGCATTATCACTGTCGATTAATGTCATGCCCAGTCGTCTGGCAACTAGACGCCCAACGGTACTTTTTCC
>JANQKU010000201.1 GCA_028280955.1 Opitutaceae bacterium | reverse complement strand
TTTGTAATAGTTTGTAAGTCGCAGCCAGAAGGAACCCCTCTGACTGATAGAGTTTAATAAGCCCGGTAAAATCGCCCTAAAACCGTAATGAAGCAAGCGATTTCTCTTTTCTTCTGCTTTGATATTTTGAGACTTTACTTCAATTCAAAAATCTCCCTTGCTCGATCCTCCCATTTTTATTTGCTCAGGTGGTGGAATTGGTAGACACGTACGCTTGAGGGGCGTATGCTGAAAGGCGTAAGGGTTCGAGTCCCTTCCTGAGCACCATTTTCCAATAAGCCATGGAAAAAATTGACCGGGGGGAAAGAAAACCTAAGATTATTTTTTCATGTCATTAGACAAAATAAAATCGGCGCTGTTAAAATCTTATGAAGAGCATGGAGGGATTAACCATCTTGATGGTATCAATCTGCCTGATCAAGATACAGTGGACACCCTGGCCAACGGGTTTATGCACTTGCTCTTCCCCGGATATTTTGAACGAACCTGCCTAACTTCAGATAAACTGGGGCCCACCATCGAAAGACAGCTTATCCATATTGAAAATCGACTGATTGATGAAATTCGTAAATGCCTCATCTTTTGCAAAAGACCGGATCCTCAGGCAAGATCTACGGAAGTAGCGACTGAACTTCTGACGGGGCTTGCCGTCATACGAAGTCTTCTACAAACAGATGTCGAAGCCGCTTATTCAGGCGATCCTGCGGCCCAAAGCTTTGAAGAAATCATTCTCTCTTATCCATGTATTCTGGCTATTTCGATCCAAAGGATCGCAAACAGACTTTATAAAATGGAAGTTCCTCTACTGCCGCGTATGCTCACAGAATTTGCGCATCGCAAGACTGGCATCGATATTCATCCCGGAGCTACCATCGGATCTCACTTTTTTATCGACCATGGCACGGGTGTCGTCATCGGTGAAACCGCCATCATTGGCTCTCATGTCAAAATCTATCAAGGCGTGACACTCGGTGCGAAATCTTTCAGAACTGATGATCAAGGGGAAATCGTTAAGGGGATCAAACGGCATCCAAATATCGGTGATAACGTAACCATTTATTCAGGCGCATCGATTCTTGGAGGTGATACCACTATTGGCGAAGGTTCTATCGTCGGAGCAAACGTCTGGTTGATGGATTCTATCCCTCCTGGAAGTATTGCTTATTATAAAGGAGAAAATTTGATGGTTCGTAGCCGAAAGAAAAAAGAACAGGCCGAAGGAGATACCTCCTATACAATCTGATCTTTATGAAAATTCGTTTCACCAAGATGCACGGTGCTGGAAACGATTTCCTCATGATCGAAAATCTTTCCGAGAATCTGGCACTCACTAGAGAGCACATTAGCCATCTTTGTGACCGGCGCTACGGTATAGGCGCAGATGGACTGCTTCTACTCGAAACTTCTGAAGACAAATCTCTGGATGCACGTATGATCTACTATAATGCCGATGGATCCAGAGCAGAGATGTGTGGTAACGGAGCACGTTGCTTTACCGCTTTTGCTCTGGCCCATGGTTTAGGAAAAAAAGACTGTCTTCACTTCTTAACGGATGCAGGTCCTATCATTGCTACCGCCCAAAATAACCTTTACACCATTGGGATGACGCCGGCTCATTCGATCAAACTCAATACCGAATTAAATCTGACTAGTGGCCCCATCATCGTTCACAGTATCAACACCGGCGTTCCACATGCCATCTGTTTTGTGGAGGATATCTCTCAAATCGAGATTCGTTCAATTGGAGCTGAAATAAGAAATCATCCATTCTTTGCACCTGCAGGCGCCAATGCAAATTTTGCCCAACTGCAAGACAGCACATCTGTCTTGCTACGAACCTATGAACGCGGTGTTGAAAATGAAACTCTCGCTTGTGGAACAGGTGCAACCGCCGTCGGCATCCTTGCCCATCTGATTCACCAATTACCCAAACCAGTTTCCCTGAAAGTCGCTGGAGGAGCGACTCTCTCTGTCAATTTCGATCTAACAGACGATACCGTTCATAATATCACGCTTACCGGCCCTGCCGTCAGCGTTTTTGAAGGAACCATCAATCTCTAAAAACCATCTGAAAACCTTATCAATTGGTATTTATTCGAGAACTGGATGAGCTTTACATCCAGGCACGTTCCCGAATCGCCAATCCTTTGGCAATCTCTCGTGCCAATAATGGACCGCCATAAATCATGCCTGTATAAAGCTGCACTAAAGAAGCGCCTGCATCTATTTTTTCGGCAGCCGAGGAAGAATCAAAAATACCTCCCACCCCAATAATGGGAAGACGTTCCTGAGTTTCACGCGAGATAAACCGTATAATTTCCGTCGACTTCTTGGTCAGGGGACGACCACTCAAGCCACCTCCCTCATTCACTTCTGCAAACGGACCAGGCCGAGCCAAGGTTGTGTTTGTCGCAATGATACCGTCCAAACCCAAAGTATGGATCGTAGATAAAACTTCTTCAACTTCAGAAAATGAAAGATCAGGCGCTATTTTAACCAAAACAGGAACCCTCCTCTCACCTCTCTCTTGATTTACTTTCTCCAATTCCTGGAGAAGATTCATCAACAATTCTTCACTTTGCAGCTTACGCAAATCAGGTGTGTTCGGGCTACTGACATTAATCGCCACATAATCAGCATAGTCAGCAATCAGATTAAATGTGCCCAAATAATCTTCTACCGCCTCATCCAATGGTGTAATTTTTGATTTACCGATATTGATACCGAGTGGGATTCGCCGTTTAGCTTTATCCGGCTGTGCTGAAAGTCTTCTAGCTAATGCCTCAGCCCCTTGATTATTAAAACCCATCCGATTGATAATCGCTTCTTCTCCAGGATAGCGAAACGCCCGGGGTCTTGGATTTCCGGGTTGGGCATGAAATGTCACCGTCCCTATTTCAACGTGTCCAAAGCCAATCCCCGATGCTGCTCTCCAACAAGTGCCGTTTTTATCAAACCCAGCTGCTAATCCCACCCTATTCGGAAATTTCAACCCAAATAGAGAGACAGGTTTATAATCAGAAGATAGTTGATTAAAGTGCTCCAATGATCGGACGAATAGCGGTATAGCCGAAAAAACACGAAGAGCATTGACACCAATCTCATGAGCCCGTTCAGGATCGAGTGAGAATAAGATCGGTCGAAGAAGTTTTTCGTAACAAAGGCCCATTTAAATCAAAAAAGGAAACCACTAATGAATCCCTAATCTAGCAAGGTGGAAATGAAAATTTATCAAAAACAAAACTTTGTTCTTCCTTTCTGCCGATATTCTCGTTTACCCATCTTTATTAGCACACGTAATTTTTCTCATTTCATGAGTTGACACTTCGCAAATGAGCCTATTTTCCTCCTTCACGATTTAACTGTCAGCGATGCCGAAATCTTCTCCAATACTTGAATGGTCAATTGTCCGCCTTGGCGATGACTACAACTGGTGGGTTCAAGAAATCAGTGATTCCGTTCACTGGGATCCAGATGGACTTAGCATCATCGACCCACGCCAATTCGCCCACCTTATCGAATTGGTTGAACCTTTGCGTGAGTATGGATTTGATCCAGACATCATGGCCTCAGCTTTTATTCCCTTTGGTATTGATAAAGAAGTGGACGATGGCCTCGTTCGTCTGGTCAGGGTAAAAGAAAACGTTCTCGAATCGGAAGATCAACTCTTCGCCCTTCCCGATATTGTCGACGAGGAAAACGGACCCTATGCAGATTTCATCGATCACATTACTAAAATGCGGGTCAAGCTTCTCAACGATACCTTTGAGTTTGAACAAAGTCTTACTATTGATGAGCTGGAGGATGAAATTCGTGAAGAACAGAATAACAACTTCATCGAAGGTAGCGCTGTCCATCTCTACGATGAAATCATCTCAATCCTTGATTACGTTCCTGCCGGATGGGAAATGGAAAAAGACGAAGACGATGACGCTTTAGCCAACGACGAATTTGAAGATGTCGAAGACGATGAAGATGCCGCCAAACTCAAAAATGACGTGTCGCTTCGCTGGGAAGACGATGAAGAAGAGGATGGTATTGAAGAATACGGTGATGGCCCTCCTCCCGATGAGGCATAATCACACTTTCTTTTTATTCACCTTCGGCTAAGTCTTTAGCCACATCTTTCGCAAAATAAGTCAGTATCAAGTCTGCCCCTGCCCGCTTAATCGCCAAAAGAGATTCATCACGAATCTTTTCCAGATCCAACCAACCTAACTTCGCAGCTGCCTGGATCTGTGAATATTCACCTGATACTTGATAAGCCGCGATCGGCAAAAGTGAATCTTCCCGGAGATCTCTGATAATATCCAGGTACGAACCAGCTGGCTTCACCATTAGGATATCAGCACCCTCTTCTTCATCGGAACGAGATTCAACCAGAGCCTCACGTCTATTGGCCGCCGAAAGCTGATAGGTATCTTTCCCTAATAAGGTCGTACCCGCAGCCTTTGCACTTCCTACCGCATCTCGAAAAGGTCCATAATAGGCTGATGCATATTTAGCGGAATAGGCTAAAATTCCCGTCGATTGAAAGCCTGCTTCATCAAGAGCCTCGCGAATAGCGCCAATTCTTCCATCCATCATATCCGATGGCGCCACCAACGAAACACCAGCCTCCGCATGCAAAACAGCCATCTTTTGGAGGATACCCACTGTTCGATCATTATCCACGTCTGAGCCATCACTCGTCAGCACTCCATCATGCCCATGTGTTGTATAAGGGTCTAAAGCGATATCGGTAATGATTGTCATTTCGGGA
>JANQKU010000162.1 GCA_028280955.1 Opitutaceae bacterium | reverse complement strand
ATATCGCCTATTGCGTAGATATTCGAAATGTTTGTCTGAAGGTTCTTATCGGTCTTAATGCGTTTTGTTTCATCCAGTTCTATCCCGATTGCTTCCAGGCCCAGTCCATCTGTATAAGGTTTCCGGCCAACGGAAACGAGAATTTTGTCAGTATCAAATTCAAGAGATTTTCCTTTGCTTTCTGCCGTTAGAGAAAAATCTTTTTTGTTTTTCTTTAGGCCGGTGACTTTGGTTGAAAGCTGAAAGTTTAATCCTTGTTTTTTGAGAAGCCGTTCTAGCTGACGAGAGAGATCATCATCCAGTCCTGGCGCAATTTTATCGAGAAATTCAATAACCGTTACCTCACTACCAAAGCGGCTCCAAACAGAACCCAGTTCCAGACCGATCGCTCCGGCTCCTACAACGATGAGTTTTTTGGGGACTTCCGTGAAAGCAATGCCATGATCGCTGGAAACAACGGTTTCTCCATCAAAGGGTAGGAAAGGGAGTTCAATGGGAGCTGATCCGGTGGCGAGAATAATTTTTTCTGCCTGAATGGTGGTTTCTACATCTTGATTGGTAATGACAATTGTATTGGGGCTTGTGAGACGCCCAATCCCTGCAAAGCGTTTGATCTCTCTTTGGGCAATAAGCATATCAATTCCCTGTGTCAGAGTTGAAACAGTAATTTCTTTCTTTTTCATGACGGTATCAAGGTCGAGGGACACGGAGTCGGTTTTGATGCCATGATCCTCGGCTTGATGGGTCGCGAAATGAAAGAGTTCGCTTGTGTGAAGAAGAGCTTTACTCGGGATACAACCTACGTTTAAGCAGGTACCGCCTAAAGTGCTGCTTTTTTCAATTAAGGCTGTTTTCAGGCCGAGCTGAGCAGAACGAATGGCGGCGACATATCCTCCCGGACCCGCCCCAATAACAGCAACTTCATAAGATTCGTCGGGCATATTATTTGAGTGCTAAAAAATTGTATCCAAAAATAAGATAGTAGAGGTATCTTTAAATGCCTATGAGAAGTCGGGCCGGATCTTCTATCGATTCTTTTACTTTGACCAGGAAGGTGACGGCTTCTTTCCCATCAATGATACGGTGGTCGTAAGACAGGGCTAAATACATCATCGGACGAATAACGACTTCGCCATTAAGAGCAATGGGGCGTTGTTGGATAGAATGCATCCCGAGAATACCTGCTTGAGGTGGATTGATGATTGGAGTGGAAAGCAATGACCCAAATATACCTCCGTTTGATAGGGTAAAAGAACCCCCTTCAAGATCGGGGATTGTTATTTTGCCTTCTCTGGCCTTGGTTGAGTAGTCTATCAGTCCTTGTTCTATTCCAGCAAAGGAAAGAGAATCACAGCCGCGTAAAACGGGAACGACCAGTCCTTTTTCTGTAGAGACGGCCACACCTATATCGTAGAAGTGATTCTGGACGATGGTATCGCCTTCGATTTGTGAGTTTACAGATGGTATTTCTTTGAGTGCATGGACAACGGCTTTGATAAAAAAGGACATAAAACCTAATTTTATACCGTGCTGTTTGGTGAAGTTGTCCTGATACTTTTTGCGAAGATTGATGACTGCTGTCATATCAACTTCGTTAAAGGTTGAGAGAATAGCTGCTTCGCTTTGAGCAGATACTAAGCGCTGGGCAATCCGTTGTCGTAGTGGCGACATTTTTTTACGGGTTGTCCTTTCTGTGAATGAGGTATTTGGAGCCGAAGTATCTGTTGAAATGGATTCTGTTGAAATGTTCTTTCCAGCCTCTTGGGCTTTGAGCATGTCCCCTTTTGTCACTCTTCCCGCTTTGCCACTTCCTTTTATTTTAGCTGGATCGATTTTGGTCTCTTCAGCAATGCGTCGAACAGCGGGTGATTGGTGGATCTCTTTTTGAGGTGTTTTTTCAGTGGTTTCGGTCTTTGGGCCAATAGAAGCTTCTGTTTCTTTTGCCACAGGAGAGGTAGGCGCAGACTCGCTGGCTGCTGTTGGATCGATTGTAGCGACAATATCTCCGATAGATGCTTCAGTTCCTTCGGGTAGCTTGATCGAAATTTTTCCATCTGCTTCGGCTAGTCCTTCGGCGGTGATTTTGTCCGTCTCAAGTTCGTAAATTACTTGATCCCGTTTGACGATATCGCCGTCTTGGACGTGCCATGAGGCGAGCAGGCCGCCGGTGATGGATTCTCCCATGGTGGGAATTTTTACTTCAATGCTCATTTTGAGTTGGAAATTATGAAAGAGTAAAAGCTTCCTCTAGGAATTGGTTCAACTCAATCTTATGTCGAGCCAACGAGCCAACTGCGGGGCTTGCGCTGGGCCCCCTTCCTGCAAAGAGGATTTTTTGTCCAATGATCTCTTCAATTTGAGGAGCGATGAAACTCCATGCGCCCATGTTTTTAGATTCTTCCTGACACCAGATAAAGGTCTTTGCGCTTTTGTTTTGCCTAAGGATGTCCCGGAGCATGATATTATGAAGGGGATAGAGTTGTTCTATTCTGACGAGAGTTGTATCTGTGATGTTGTTTGCAGTCTGGTAGCTTTTGAGGTCATAGTAAACCTTTCCCGAACATAGAATGACCCGTTTGGTTTCTTTGTTCGTAGATGGATCTGCAATGATTTCTTGGAAACTTCCGCTGGTAAAGTCTTTCCACGGGGATGTCGCCTCTTTGCTTCTCAAAAGACTTTTAGGGGCCATGATGATGAGCGGTTTCAGGAAGTTCCTCTTTGTTTGGCGGCGAAGTACGTGGAAATATTGTGCCGGAGTTGTCAGGTTACAAACCTGGATATTGTCTTCTGCGCAGGATTGGAGGAATCTCTCGAGACGAGCGGAGGAATGTTCAGGCCCTTGTCCTTCATAGCCGTGGGGGAGGAGGAGAACAATGCCGCTGACGCGTTGCCATTTCGATTCGCTAGAGGTAATGAATTGGTCAATGATCACTTGTGCTCCATTGGCAAAATCTCCAAATTGAGCTTCCCAGATGCAGAGCATTTGAGGGTAGTCGAGAGAATAACCAAAATCAAAACCGAGAACAGCAGCTTCGGAGAGAAGAGAATTATACACACAAAATTGCGCTTGATCTTCTGAAAGGTTTTTTAAGGGAACATACTTTTCAAGAGTATCTCGATCACGGATGCCAGCGTGACGTTGGCTGAAGGTGCCTCGTTCACTGTCTTGCCCGGAAAGCCGAATAGGTGTTCCTTCTATTAGGAGTGTTCCAAAAGCCAGGGCTTCTCCGAAAGCCCAATCAACAGAAAGGTTCTCTTGGAACGCTTTTGATCGAGTTTGCAGGAGACGCTTTATCTTAGGGTTTATTTTGAATCCCTCTGGCAATGTGGTGAGCCCTTTGACGGCTTGTTCGATCAGTTTTTTTGAAGCGCGCGTTTTGACAGGATCGAACGAATAGTCGGGCTGGAAGGTGGCAAGGGCGCCTTTGAACTTTTTCTCCTTATGATTGCCATTCTCTTGCTTTGTTTTGGCGATGGTGAGGGATTTTTCGAGCGATTCCTGATATTCTGCCTGAATTTTATCAGCATCTTCCTGGGTGAGAGTTCCTTCCTTAATTAGACTTTCAGTCAAGGTTTGGCTGATGCGCGGGTGCTTCGCTATCTTTTGATAAAGAATTGGTTGGGTAAACAATGGTTCGTCTGTTTCATTGTGACCATGCCTACGATAGCAGACGATATCAATAACCACATCTTGTTGGAACTTTTGTCGGAAATCGACGGCTAGTTCAGTTGCAAAAACGACTTCAAGCGGATTGTCTCCGTTGATGTGAATAATGGGAGCTTCAATGATTTTGGCGATATCAGTGCAATAACGGCTTGAACGGGCTTCATCTGGAGAGGTGGTGAATCCGATCTGGTTATTGACCACGATGTGGACGGTGCCGCCTGTACGATAGCCTGGAAGCTGTGAAAAATTAAAGACTTCCGCAACGATGCCCTGTCCAGCAAAGGCGGCATCTCCATGGATAAGAACCGGGATGACGCGTTTCCGTTCACTATCGCCCAGCAGGCGCTGCCGTGCTCTTGCTTTACCTTGAACGACAGGATCGACTGCTTCCAGATGGCTGGGATTTGATGATAGCCTAACGGAAAATTCTTTGCCTCTACGGGTTTTAACAATGGATTTGTACCCGAGGTGATACTTGACATCACCATCTCCGGCAACGGTATCCGGAAGGTAATTTTCAGCAAATTCTTCAAAAATATAATCGTAAGATTTCTTAATAGTATTTGCCAGGACGTTCAAGCGACCTCGATGTGCCATTCCAATGACAGCTTCTTTCATTTCCAGGTCAGAACAGTGTTCGATTAGACCGTCAAGGCAAGGTATCAGGGTTTCACCTCCTTCGAGGGAGAAGCGTTTTTGTCCAGCGTAACGTGTATGAATAAAACGTTCAAAAGTTTCTGCTGCATAAATTTTTCGGAGGATGCGGATTTTTTTTTGATCCGAAAACTTTGGTTTGGAGTGTATCGGCTCGAGTCGCTGTTGTATCCAACGTCTCGCTTCGGTGTTTTGCATGTGGATATACTCAATACCTATTTTTCCACAGTATGTTTTTTTAAGTCCATCCAGGATGGTTTTCAGCTTCATGGGGCCACCATCCATGTAATGGCCCGCATCAACTGTAGCGTCCAAGTCCTCCTCGGATAAGCCGAATTCTGATAGACGAAGCATTGGCTGGGAGGACAGGGTATCGGCAAGTGGATTGATATCTGCGGCAGTATGACCGAGTGAACGATAGGCATAGACAAGACTGTCCACTCTCGATTGGCGCATGCTGTCTGAAGGACCAGATTGATCTTTATCTGTCTGAGAGAGTCCAAATTCAAAGCCTTCAAAGAATTTAGCCCATGTTTCATCGACCGAATTCGCATCTTGTTTCCAGGAAGCGTAATACGAGTCTATCAAATCCAAGTTTGACCGATTGGCGTAGGTTGTCATTTTGCGAGAGCTAGATTGATTGAGAATGTCTGCCTAGCAAATCTTTACGTATTAAAAATGTTTATATTAAGATGTTTTTTTGAGGAGGCTCTGAGGCATTAGATTTTTGATCGATCTTTCCAAACTACGAAGATCAACTTCTAAGGAAATTTTTAGCATAAGTTATTATTTAAGAATGAGAAAGAATCAAACAGACCCTTCGTTAAAAGAGTGTATGATAGAGGCTCTTAGATCAGTGATATCAGGTGTTAGTGGTTCTAATGCTGATGCGTTAATGACAGCAATGGAATCTCTGGACGATATTCTGGCAAAGAGTAGGGATCGATTGCCTCCGCAGTTATGTCATTTTTTGGAGAATCGTAGCTATCAAAAAGCTTTAACTTTTCTAGAAAACACAGATGGCTAAAAAAAAGGATCGTTACCCCGTTTCAGAGGAAACAAGTCAGGGTTTAGGAAATCCATTTGAAGGATTAAGTGCACTGAAATTGCCTTCAGTGCCCAAGATTGTAGAGAACGAAGAAAGTACGTTACAAACATCTCCTGAGCCGAAAAAGCGTGGGAGAGGAAGAGTGGATGTTATTCGGCAGACATCAGGACGTGGTGGAAAAACGGTAACGGTAGCTTCCGGGTTTATTGGAATTTCAGATAAAGAGCTTCAATATATGGCACGCGAGCTACGGCGTATATGTGGCGCAGGAGGAACCTTGAAGGGACGAACCATCGAAATCCAGGGAGAGAAAAGAGAAGAGATGTTTGCTTATTTGCAGAAAGAAGGGTTTTACCCTGTTCGAGCAGGAGGCTGAAACGAAATAGCCCTTAGATAGCAAGAGACTGTGCTCGAGTGATGGGTTCCGTATTTTCCTTTAGTATGTTGGCCAATGCCAGAGCAGAACGGGCTTTGTTTAGGATATAAAGGTGGTAACCCGGTACTCCACACTTAAGTAATTCGTCAATTTGTTGTCCGGCCCAGGTAACACCAATTTCTTCCATTGCGAGATCATCGCCGTCAGCCAATTCTAATTGATTGAGCAGTGGAGTTGGGATTGTTGCACCGCATGTTTGGGTGAAGCGGAGAATTTGCTCACGAGAAAGGATGGGCATAATTCCGGGGACAATGGGTATGGTAATACCACTTCTTCGGCAGCGATCAATGAACCGAAAATATACCGTATTATCAAAAAAGAGTTGTGTAATGATAAAAGAGGCCCCTGCTTCAACTTTTATTTTCAAATGTTCGAGGTCTTTATCTGCTGAACTGGCTTCTGGATGTTTTTCAGGATACCCGCCGACACCTATGCAAATATCGGGATAGCGATCCTTTATTAGAGCAACGAGATCGGATCCGTAGCGAAGACCTTCTCTATGTTGTGTGAAAATGTTCTGACCTTTAGGAGGATCTCCTCTGAGGGCCATGATATTTCGATAGCCCGCCTGATAGGTCTGATCGAGATGAGAACAGAGGGAATCTTTTGAAGCCCCTACGCAGGTAAGGTGTGGCATGACCGGTAGCTTATAGTCATTGCGTAGAAGAGAAGCGATCCGGGAGGTTTGGGTTTGAGTACTTCCTCCTGCTCCATAGGTAACGGAAACGAAAGATGGGTTGAGTGGTTTGAGAGCTTCGACTGTTTGGCAAAGGCGGGCTAAACCAGCGTTATCTTTAGGGGGGAAAAATTCGAAGGAACGAGTTGGAGTATTTTCTTCGTAAAAAGAATGAAAGAATGGGTCTTTTAGCTTCATTCATATCATCAAATATATATATTTTAATATGTAAAGAATTAAGTGGATAAATATGGTTAAAATTTCCGGATACTCCCCAGCTTTCTTTTACTTTAAAGTGAAATTTCTAAGCTGGTAAGGCTACGCCGTTTTTTTCTATTTGTAATCTCAACTGTCCACAGGCGGCGTTTATATCATGACCTTTTTCTCTGCGGATGGTCGCGGGGATATGGTTTTTATGGAGTTTTTCCAGAAAAACGTTTTGGCGGCGGCGGCTGGGTCGTTTCCAAGGAAGCCCTTGGACTGTGTTGTAGGGAATAAGGTTTACGTGAGCATGCAGATCTCGAGCGATTTCGATGAGAGCGTCAGCTTGAGCAATGGTGTCGTTAATTTTTTCAATGAGAATAAACTCAAGTGTTAACATGTGCCCATGTTTTTCCACGAAAAGCTTTGCGGCTGGTATCAGTTCTTCGAGTGGATAACGTCGGTTGATCGGCATTATCTGTTCTCTTACTTCATTGGTTGCACCATGAAGGCTGAGAGCGAGGCGAAATGGCATCGGCTCACTGGCTAGTTTAATCATTTCAGGAACCAGGCCTGAGGTTGAAACAGTTATCCGGCGAGCTCCGAAATTGAGCCCCCAGGGGGCATTGAGGATCTTCAAAGCTTGTAACAGATTGTCGTAATTGGCCAGAGGTTCTCCCATACCCATCACTACGATGTTATCGAAGGAAGCTATTTCGTTTTTGTCTCTGGAGGTGATAGGGTCTTCCAGGTGGCAGATTTGGATAAGTTGAGAAACGATTTCTCCGGGAGAAAGGTCTCGCTTCCAACCTGCCAGGCCGGAGGCACAAAAACGGCAACCGTAAGCGCAACCAACTTGGGTGGAAATGCAGATGGTTTTACGAGAAGTATCTTGTCCGACTCCTTTCTGAGGTGCTCGTATGATAACCGTCTCAATGAGTGATCCATCCCTCAGTCGAAGCAGAAGTTTGTTGGTGATATCTTCGGAAGATTTTCTGATGACGAGTTGAGTGGGAGAAAGATCGAAGGTCTCTGAAAGCCAATCCCTGAGCGACATGGGAAGATTCGTCATTTCGCTCCAGGTGTGGACTCGCTTTTTGTAAAGCCAATCCATGATTTGTCTTGCCCGAAAGCGCGGCTGTTTTTGTTGGAAAAGCCATTGTTCGAGGGATTCCAAAGTTTCCCCATAGATAGGTAGTTTGTCGGGAGTAAATTTCACAGTTGGAAAATTTTCAGAAGATGCCCAGAACAAGGGTATGGTTATTTCAGTAGCAACCCATTAAGCCGCAATTCATTGACTATCCTTCATCGATATATTTTTGGAAGTGTTTTTATTACCAGTTCTTTAGCGGTTGGTCTGATAACGTCTGTTTTAATGACAGGAAATGTGCTGAAGGATATGATAGGCCTGTTGGTAAAAGGGCAGCTGTCTTTTGGGCTTTTTTTTGAACTCCTCTATATGCTGGTGCCTACAGCACTTTCCTATGCATTGCCGTTTGGGATTCTGGTCGGGGTTTTGCTGGTTTTGGGAAGATTGTCTTCGCAGAATGAGATAGTGGCGATGCGATCTGCGGGAGTAGGACTTCATCGGATTACATCTCCTATTTTCTTTTTAGCCATTATAGGAGTGGCAGCTTGCTTGGTGGTAAATCTCTATTATGGACCCAATGCCAAAACTCGCTACGAAAAAGTCCTCAAAGATGCGGTTCGAATCAGTCCTCTCAGTTTTGTTGTCGAAAAAACATTTATTCGAGATTTTCCGGGTCGTGTAATCTATGTGGAGGAGAAGGATGGGGATAGATTGGTTAATTTTTGGGGTTGGGAGTTGGATGATAAGAATAGGGTAACTACCTTTGTCCGGGCAGAATCAGGGTATTTGGAATATGATGATGAGGATAATTTCATCATGCTAATTTTGGAAAATTGCCTGGTTGAAAGTAGGAATCCAAAAGAGCCCGAGAATTTTTCCAAAGCGAGATTGAGTGCAGGATCTTTTGGTAGAATCAGTCAACAATTGCCATTGGATAAGATCACGGGAAGTGGTGATTCTTTTCGCAAGAAGATGTCTTGGATGAATTTCAATGAATTGATTGGAGAGATCCAAAGATGGAAAAATTCTCCCGCAGAGGAATTAACACCTGATGAAATTGCGCGTGGGAAAATGCAGGTGCAGATCGTTTTACATGAAAAGCTCGCCCTGGGTTTTTCGGTCCTTTCATTGGCTTTTTTAGCGGTGCCTTTAGGCATTAAAGTTCAGCGAAAAGAGACAAGTGCTAATCTGGGAATTGCGATGGTCCTGGCGATGTTTTTTTACTTCTGTATGAATATGATAGGGTTGTTGGATAAATATCCAGCATTAAGACCTGATTTGTTGCTTTGGTTACCCAATCTTCTTTATCAGGCGTTGGGCTTTTGGTTGTGGTCCCGTTTGAGTCGGAAGGGATAGAGTTTTCCTTATTTCTTTAAAAAAGTGCCGTAGAATAATTTTCCACGGCACTTTGGGTCTTTTGAAAACGATTCTATTTTTGAAAACGATTCAAAGCACTGAGGAGAGCTTTGATAGAGGCTATTTCGATATTTGTGTGAATCCCTGCTCCATACCATGTGGAATTCTCACTGTTACTTATCTGAATGTAGGAAACAGCTTGAGAGTTTGCTCCCGATCCGAGGGAGTGTTCGGAGTAGGAGACAAGTTCGAAATCGCATGGATATTCTTTATGTAAAGCATTCACAAATGCATCGATTGGACCGTTGCCTGTTCCATTGAGTTGGGTGCTTTCGTTTTGAATTTTAACAGTTGCCCAGCATTCAATTTCACCTGTTGAGAGGTTCTTCGTTCGAAAGGTCTCAAGCTCAAGAGGTTTTTTGGGGTCGATATACTCTGCTTTGAAGATGTTGTAGATTTCAGCAGCGGTAATTTCGATACCTGTTTTGTCTGCTATTTCATTCACCACACGACTAAACTCCGGATGCATTTTTTTGGGCATTTCAAAGCCAAATTCATGCTCCATAATATAGGCGACGCCTCCTTTCCCACTCTGATTATTGATTCGGATGATAGCTTTGTAATTTCGACCGAGATCATTTGGATCGATGGCCAAGTAAGGCACTTGCCAAAGCGCTCCCTCTGAAGGATCCATTTGGTCCATTCCTTTTTTGATAGCATCCTGGTGAGATCCACTGAAAGCGGTGAAGACAAGTTCACCTGCATAAGGATGACGTTCATGTACGGTCATACGGGTACATCGTTCATAAACTTCACGGATCTGATTGAGATTGCTGAAGTCAAGTTGTGGATCGATTCCTTGTGAGTACAAATTTAGTGCGGCGGTCACGATATCGACATTGCCGGTTCTTTCTCCGTTTCCGAAGAGCGTTCCTTCGACACGATCAGCACCGGCTAAGAGACCCAATTCAGTTGCCGCCATACCTGTACCCCGATCATTATGGGTGTGTAGGCTTATGATCGCCATATCCCGATTTTTCATGTGAGTGCAAAACCATTCGATTTGATCTGCATGAATGTTGGGAGTTGCGAGTTCAACGGTGGCAGGCAGGTTTAAAATAATAGGCTCCTGGGCAGTTGGCTGCCAAATGTCCATAACTGCTTCACAGACTTCCAGTGAATATTCGAGCTCAGTGTCGGAGAAGCTTTCAGGCGAGTATTGAAAGTGGATTTTTGTATCAGGGATGCTTGGAACCAGTTCCTTGACTAACTTGGTTCCATCGATTGCAATTGCTGTGATCTCTTTTTTCGATTTTCCAAAGGTAACTCTACGTTGAAGAGGATTGGTTGAATTGTAGAGATGTACGATAGCCTGTTTAGCTCCTTCAAGGGATTCAAAAGTACGGCGGATCAAGTGCTCACGTGCTTGAACAAGGACTTGGATTGTCACATCATCAGGAATACGATTTTCTTCAATTAATTGTCTGAGAAAGTTGAAATAGATATCGTTAGCAGAGGGAAACCCAACTTCGATTTCTTTAAAGCCCGTTGCAACAAGGAGATCAAACATTTCCAAAGATGATTGAATACTCATAGGTGTAATCAGAGCTTGATTTCCGTCTCGAAGGTCGACGCTACACCAAGTTGGCGCTTGGGTTATGCTGCGTGATGGCCATTGCCGATTCGGCAAGGAAACAGGAGGAAAAGGTTTATATTTTGTAATAGGTGCTTTTTGCATCAGTGAAAGTGTTGAAAAATGAATTTTTTGTAAGAGGGCATGGCATGGCCACGGAAAATTAGTTTTATGTGATCCGGCGCGCGATCGATGGGCCGGAAAAAGACATGCCGATCCTATCGACCGCTACAAAAGCGGAAGTAGATTAGGTAAAGGACGAAGTCGTCCGGCTGGGAGGTTTGTCCTCATAAGGGGAAGTTCCTAGAAGTGTATTCTTCGGATGTCAAGTGGTGTTACTTTACATTTTTGCAGTTAGCCGATTCTTTGGGATACTGTTTATGGATGTATTTCCTCTATCGACTGAATAGATCGATAAAATGTAACCAGAGAGGTCCTTTGGCGTCTAATATCATTGATGGATCAGTCAATTTGTTTGTATGTAATGTTTTATGTTGGATGAAGATTTTGACCTGGCAGGTTGTTTGGCGCAGGTTAGGGAGCAGGATCAAACTGCTGCTCGGAGTCTGGTTGAATACCTTTATCCTATGGTTATTCGGATTGTCCGGTCTCATCTCCCAAGGCGTGTTTTAGAAGAGGATTTGGCTCAGGATATTTTTTTAAAGATGTTTTCTCGGTTTCAGCAATATAAAGGAGTGGTACCGTTTACCCATTGGGTTTCCCGTATTGCGGTGACGACGTGTATCGACCAGTTGCGTGCTCAAAAACGTAGGCCAGAGTTGAGGTGGTCAGATTTGGGTGAAACGGAAGTAGAGATGCTGGAGGCAACCATGGAAGACAAGTCTCAGAACTCTCCGGTGGATTCGATTGCCGCAAAAGAACTGGTTCATAAGATGCTGGATACCTTATCTCCGAAAGATCGTACTTTGATGGTACTGCTCGATTTGGAGAAGAGGTCTTTAAAAGAGGCTTCTGATATGACAGGGTGGTCTGAAAATTTAATCAAGGTAAGGGCATTTCGCGCACGGAAAAAATTGCAAAAAGCGTTTAAGGAATTACAACAGAAAGAGAAACAATGACTGACTTTAAGGATATCTGGGAGCGGATAGTTGATTCAGCGGCTAGGAATAAGCCGGATGATCCAATCGAGATACCGGCTGGTTTCGCAACGCGAGTTGTCGCGCAGGCATTTTCTCAGGTTCAGGAAAATGGAATTCTGGAACGACTGTTACCTAAGGTTTTGGCAGTATCCTGTCTCCTTATGATTCTAACGATTACTTCCCATTTCACTGTCTTTGATAATGAATACGAAGATGATTTGTTGCTGGCGGATCAACTGACTTCGGAGCTCTTTCTTCAATAATGGGTAAAGGTAAACTCAAAATAGTTTTATATCTTTCAGCCATTTTTTTAATCGGTGGTGTCGTAGGTGGTTTTGTATCGATGCAGTTTGTCGGGTCTCCATTTAAGAAAGGGCCGGTGACAATTGAAAGAATGACTGAACGGCAAATGGGACGCATGTTGCACGAACTGGAACTGACACCTGAGCAGGAGAAAAAGATACGCCCCATCATAAAGGACATTTCGGAAAAGATTAGACAAGCCAGACGTGAGAGTTTTCTCGAGTTTACCAAGTTGCACCAAGAAACTTACGAACGTGTGAGTAAGCAATTGACGCCCGAACAACAGATCAGATTGAAAGAAATGAATGACAA
>JANQKU010000096.1 GCA_028280955.1 Opitutaceae bacterium | reverse complement strand
GCGAAGGAGATGGGTTTCGATGGATCCAGAACCTGCCCATCGGCGAGGATTTCGATGGAAGTGGATGGTCGTCAGTATGGGTTTCCTCGCAATGCGGGTTCGGGTTTCATGTGGGCCAATGTGGAGGCTTTTGAGAGAGTTGGATTGCCGGTTCCTCCGGATGTATGGACCTTTGAGGAATTTGAACGAATCGGGAAAGCTTATGTGGAAGCGCATGATATTCCCGGTAAACGCCAAGATGTTTACTTTGTCAGTAATCTCGGTGGTGACAAGAGGGCAATTTTTGCCAGATCGTTGGGAGTTGATACTTTCAATGAAACGATGACGAAGTCGAACTATGATACCTCTGTTTATAAAAAAGTTTTTGAATTAAATTATCGTTGGATTTATGAGTCTCGAATTGTTCCCACTCGAATGGAGGCAGAAGCGCTGTCGGGGGATTCCAGTTCAGTGAACAATGCCGCGACCTATTTGTTTTCCCAGGGAAATTATGCGATGCTTCCCGGAGCCCGACATAATTTGATGGGATTCAGAGAGGTTGGGCCTGAAAGATTATCCGTCAGTGAGTTTCCCCATGGCGGTTTTCGTAACAGTTATTCGGGAGGTGGCTCTGTGGGCATTTATGCCAAATCGAAGCATAAGGAATTGGCTTTTTATTTTTTGAAGTTTTTAGCCAGTGAAGAGTTCAATCATCAAATTATTGAGAATGGAGATGGGCTCCCTCCAGTTCCTGAATATACTCAAACAGAAGCCTATCTGCATCCGCCAGATTATCTGAATGAGTGGGGTTTGCATGAACGCATCCGAAGGGTAGAAGTTGAGACAGGCATAGCATTGTCTCATAGTCCTTTTATTGTGAAAACTGCAGATGCGAGAATAGAAAAAAATGCGTTTGAGAAATTTGTGGCAAATCGTTTGTCGGCAGAAGAAGCGTTAAGCGAAGCAGCAAAGATGGTTAATGCCAGTATGGAGCGCAAGGCTCGTGAATCGGAAAAAAGCTGGGCACGTTATCAAAAACTACTTGGAGATCAAAAGAAAATCGAGCGTTTGCGTGAGAACGGAGAACTTGTCCCGTTCTCATTGATTACCAATCCTTTTTATCGTCGTTACTATGTTGAAAAAGGATGGTCCTTGCCAGAAGGACTATCTGCAGAGTTTAACTGACATTGCTCATCAAGCAGTGTTCAATAGTAGTGTTTTTTCGGATAAATTAGATTACCACAGAGTGAAAAATCAATCGATCGAAGAAAAATGGAATAAATAAAAGATAATTCTCTCCTTTCTTCTGAAATTGGAGAATTATAAAATGAAAAATCTATTCCGAAAATTACCTATTAACCGAACTGCGAACTCACCAACCACATCATTCGTTTTGCTTTTGCCAAAAACACCTTTCGTAAAGGTGGTATCTGCCAAAAAGCGCGTTTCCAAAATCTTACGATCAGCGATTATCGGGATGGCCGTAAGTGGGGCCTTTTTCCCGATTTCGGCTGCTGCTCAAAATGTATCGCCGAAGTTTTTTGGGCTATCGACCCGCGCAAATGTTGGCGTAGGGGAAAATGTTACGATTGGTGGTATTAATATAGATGGCGGTAGTGAAAATGCGGAGAAAACGATTCTGATTAGAGGTGTTGGACCGCAATTAGAATCTTTGATTGCTGGATCTTTGGCAGATCCCCAGATAGCCCTATATTCTGGGTCTACTCTTATTTCCAGTAATGATAACTGGGAAGATGCTTCGAATGTGAGTGATGTGGCATTGGCCACCTCCTTAGTTGGCCTGGGGGCTTTTGCTGATGGTTCAACGGATGCTGCTTTGTTGGTGACCCTTCCCAATGGCATTTACACCGTGGTTTTGTCGGGAGTGAATCGTAGCTCAGGTGTTGCCTTGATTGAGATCTATGAGGTACCTGCCGCAGCTGGAATCTTGAACCTTAACATCTCAGGTCTTGAAGATTTGGGAAGCGATTATAACTATGAAGGCTGGGTAATCGTAGATGGAAGTCCTGTCTCAACAGGCCTTTTCAACGTGGATGCTGCGACTGGAAATATGACGCAAACTTTATTTGAAGTTGATCAAGACGATCTGGATAGAGCCACTACATTTGTCTTAACGATTGAACCCAGTCCTGACAGCGACCCGGCGCCAAGTAATGTTCATATAATGGCCGGAGATTTTGCAGGTAGCTCAGCTGTACTTTCGATTGATCATGGAGCAGCCATCGGCGATGACTTTTCCACAGCAACCGGAGGTTATATTTTGGCCACGCCGACCAATGGTGATAATTCAGATGAAAATAGTGGAGTTTGGTGGCTTGATCCAGCAGGTCCAAGTGCCGCCTTATCATTGCCAACCTTACCGATTGGTTGGAAATATGAAGGTTGGGCAGTTATCGATGGCATACCTGTGACAACTGGCAAATTTACTATGGTTAATACGGCAGATGAGGCCGCTCCATTTAGCGGTACGATTGCCTCCGGTCCTCCATTTCCGGGAGAAGACTTTCTGTTAAACGCTCCTTCAGGGTTGACCTTTCCTACAGATTTGTCCGGAGGAACCATCGTGATCTCCGTTGAGCCTGATCCAGATAACAGCCCGTCCCCGTTTTTGTTAAAACCATTGGTTCATCAGGTTCCTGCTGGAGCTGCAGATCATACGTTGTTTGATATGAATAATAATTCAGATGCAACGAATCCTATTGGCATAGCATCAAGATAAGGGTTAACGAAAGAGATGCGAACTTAAGCTCGTTGAGATATCGTTGAAGATTCAATGTATTCACTTCGCCGATGAGCCTATGGACTGCTTGAAAAAGTGGGGCAGGCTCAAAGGCGAAGTCTTTTTTTAGATTGTTGAATATAAGAAAACTTGTCTCCTTATATTTGGACTAAAAGTTGCCTTAAGAATTTAATTATACTCTGTTCAGTCACAGGCTCCAGGCCTGAGATTCTTATATTGTACCTAATTATAGGATACTAATATAGTGAATAAATCTAATCCACTAGACATACCAACAGAAGATAGCGAAACCTCTTTTCAGGTGAGCTTTGCAAGAAACCAATTGCATTGCGCATGATTGATGGGGGGGTGATGTACTCAACTTTTACTTCCCCATAAAGCGTTCATTTCGGGAATGGAAGTTTAGATTGGCTTTTTATGAGCTGTTGAGCATAAGTTTCTGATGTGAAGTTTTTGGCTCTTATGCTTTTAGTCATACTCTCATTAGCGAGTGTGGTGACTTTTTTGAATCTCTCGGATACGAAAAGGGAACGGCCGGTGCTTCATTGGGTGACGACGGCCGAAACGATTCGTGACGGCCAGCTCGAGCTTTTCCAGCAATGGTTGAAAAAACATGACTATCCGGAAATGGAAATCCGCATGGATATAAGAGCCCGGAAAAAGGCAGACGTTAAAAATATCGTACAAGGTGTATCCGGAGTGGCAGGGGATTTGTTGGATTGTTTTAATGGAGAATTATTACAATATCAATCCGTTGGTATGTTGGAGGATGTGACCGAGGTGGCCAAGGAGATGGGTTTTGAAGGGATCAAGACGTATTCTTCTTTCAGATCTTCGATGGAAGTGAATGGCCGTCAGTACGGGTTTCCCCGTAATGCAGGCCCTATTTTTTTATGGGTAAATGTAGAGGCATTTGAACGCGTGGGGTTGCCGATTCCGCCAGATGTTTGGAACTTTGAGGAATTTGAGCAGGTTGGGAAAGCCTATGTGGAGGCCTATCATGTTTCGGGAGAACGGCAGAGGTTTTATTTTGTGAGATCTCTTGGTGGATCGGGAAGAGCGACTATTGCCAGATCGCTAGGCGTTGATATCTTTAATGAAACCATGACGAGGTCGAACTATGATACGGCAGTTTTCCGGGATGTTTTTAAAATGAATTATCGTTGGATTCATGAGGTTCGTATTGTTCCAACTTTAGTGGATGCGGAAGCGCTAACAGGAAATTCCAGTTCTTTGAATCGGACGATGTCGTATTTGTTTGCTCAAGGGAATTTTGGAATGCTTCCGGGCGCTCGACCTGGTTTGATGAGTTTTCGAGAAGTGGGACCTTGGAAATTGTCTGTCAGTGAGTATCCTAATGGTGGTTTTCGAAATACCTATTCGAATGGTGGAATAGTGGGCGTTTATACAGAGTCGAAACACAAGGAATTGGCTTATTATTTTTTAAAGTTTTTGGCCAGTGAGGAGTTTAATCATCAAATTATTGAAAACGGAGATGGATTACCTCCAATTCCTGAGTACACAGAAACGGAAGCCTATCTGTATCCTAGGGATTATCCAAATGAATGGAACTTGCATGGGCGTATTCGAGAGATCGAGACGGAAATTGGTATCGCTTTTTCTTTCAGTCCGTTTATCTCTAGAAGTGAAGATGCCAGAAAAGAAAAGGACGCTTTCGATAAGTTTGTCGCAAACCGTCTTTCAGCTGAAGAGGCTTTGGCTGTCGCTGCCAAGATGGTCAATGCAAGTATCGAACGTAAAGCTTATGAATCTGAAGAAGGCCGGCTCTATTATGAAAAACTTTTGCGGGATCAGGAAATGATCGAAAATCTGCGAAAAGAAGGAAAGCCAGTTCCTTTGGAATTAATTACCAATCCATTTTATCGGCGTTACTATGTTGAAATGGGATGGGCTGCTTTAGCGGAAAAGGATAAATCTCTTTAGGAAGGTTTCTCCGGGGCATAAGTTGTTGGAAATTGCAAAGAAGTGCTGCCCTAAGAGGGTGATTTTAATTGTCCTTTGGCTAGGGCCTGAGGTATTGTTCGTCACTTGAAAACACTTTTCATCACCGTTCTCCTTTCACTCATTGTTGCTGGGGTTGTTACCTATTTTACCCTTCCAGGATCGAGTAAAACTCCGATCATAAGCTGGGTTATCAGAGCGGATCCGGTTCGAGAAACACAGATCGAAACTTTTCATCGATGGCTGGAGGAAAACGATTATCCGGCGATGGAGCTACGTCTCGATATTATGAGTCGAACCAAGCAGGATGAGAAGAATATCATCCAAGGTGTTTCGGGTGTGGCAGGTGATGTTCTGGATTGTTATACGGGGCAGGTGAATCTCTATCAGTCGGTCGGTATGTTGGAGGATCTAACGGATATGGCAAAAGAGTTAGGGTTTGAAGCCTCCAGGACGTATCCGGCTATTCAGGAAGCCATGATGGTTGATGGTCGTCAATATGGATTCCCTCGAAATGTGGGCATTCGCTTTTACTGGGCTAATTTGGAGACCTTTGAGCGGGCTGGTTTAGCTGCACCTCCGGATGCTTGGTCTTTTGAGGAGTTTGAGCGGATAGGGCGGGAGTTTGTGCAGGCTTTGAATGAGCCAGGAGAATATCAGGATGTTTTTTTTATAAGGCCCTTGAGCGTTTGGGATCGGGTTATTTTTATGAGATCGCTGGGGATAGATTTGTTTAATGAGACGATGACCAGATCAAACATGGATCATCCTATTCATCAGAAAGTTTTCCAGATGTATTATCGATGGGTGAATGAGTTAAAGATTATACCGACAAAAATGGAGGCAGAAGGGCTTTCATCTTCATCGGGAGGCGGTTCTCGGGTTGAAGTTTTTCTTTTTAGAGCCGGTAACTTTGGACTCCTAGCGATGGGGCGATGGGGTTTGATGCATTTTCGTAAAGTGGGTCCGAAGAAATTAGCGGTTTGTGAATTGCCTAACGGTGGTTTTCGCAACACGTTCATCTCGTATGGGGCAGGGGTGATTTATAAGGGTTCACCGAATAAAGATTTGGCCGGTTATCTTCTGAAGTTTTATGCCAGTGACGTTTATAATAATCAAATTGTCGAAAATGCAGATGCGTTGCCGCCGATTCCTGCCTATACGGAAAAAGAAACTTTCCTCAATCCTCCCGATTATCCTAATGAGTGGGGTTTACATGGTCGGATACGTGAAATGACAATGGATCTAGGTATTGCTGAAACATATTGCCCCTTTGTCCTCTTAAAGCCGGTTTCACGGTATGATCTGGATGCCACCAATAAGATTTTAGCTGATCGAGCGTCGATTTCGGAGGCGCTTGAATTGGCGGCAGAGTTTATTGAAAAAGATATTCAGCGCAAGATTCAGGAAAACGAAAAACTTCGATTGCTTTATGAGAAATCAATCAAAGACCAGGCCGAAATTGAGCGTTTGCGTAACGTGGGAAAGTTAGTTCCTCTAGAATTGATCAGCAATCCATTTTACCGTCGTTATTATGTCGAAATGGGTTGGTCGTTGCCTGAGGGAGGGAACGAGTCTTAAAGTTTTTCGATAACCACTTGCCAAAGAGAGTTCTGCCAAATTACATGTGCGGTTTTCCGCCCAGTCTGGGTATCTAAAAAACCATTTGTAACGTGAAGAAACTATTTATTGCTCTTTTAAGTATTTTAATTTTTGCGAGTGTTTTTACTTTTTTTCTCTTGCCAGATAATAAGGGTGATCTCCCCACAGTGCATTGGGTTATTCAACCGGATCCAATCCGAGGCGAGCAGATCGAAAAATTTACGAAATGGCTGGAAGAGAATAATCATCCAGAAATGGAACTGAAGATGGATGCTCGAGCCAAGAAGCAGCATGTGAAAAATGTGGTGCAAGGTGTTTCCGGGGTAGCGGCGGATATCATCGACTGCTATACGGGCGAGATAAACCTCTACGAATCTGTCGGTATGTTGGAGGATTTAACGGATATAGCGAAGGAGATGGGGTTTGATGTTTCGCTCACTTATCCAGCTATTCGTCCAGCTTTGATGGTTAATGGACGGCAATATGGATTTCCTCGTAATGTGGGTGTTCGAATGTATTGGGTTAATGTGGAGGCCTTCGAAAAAGTTGGAGTGGAGCCTCCTCCAAAATTCTGGTCGTTTGAGGATTTTGAACGAATCGGAAAAGTTTTTGTGCAAGCTTCGAATAAACCGGGTGAACATCAGACGGTTTACTTTGCCAATACTCAATCAGTGGATGACCGGATAGTCATGATGCGATCAATGGGAGAGGATTGGCTTAATGAAACGCTAACGGATTCCAATTTTGATCATCCGGTTTATCAAGAGATTTCAGAATTGTCCTACAAATGGGTAAATCATGACAGGATTCTTCCGACGAAGGAAGATGTTGAAGCGCTTGCGTCAGAGACAGGCGCCACCCGGGTTATTTTCCAACAGTTTGCGCATGGCCATTTTGGGTTGATCGTGGCTGGGCGATGGGGATTGATGCATTTCAGAGCTGTAGGACCTCATAAGCTATCCATCAGTGAATTGCCTGTTAATGGATTTCGTAATACGTTAATTAGTTATGGTGCTTCGACTATCTATAAGGGCTCTAAACATAAAGCAGAGGCCGCTTATTTTCTAAAGTACATGGCGAGTGAAGCCTACAACATGAGTATCGTGGACAATACGGACTCATTGCCTCCTATCCCTCACTATACAGAAACGGAAGAGTTTTTAAGGCCTGCTAAATTTCCCAATGAATGGGGTTTGCACGGTCAAATACGGGATATGGGGATGGAGATAGCCATTGCTTATTCAAACAGTCCGTTTATTCTGCGAGCAACGGTCCTTCGGATTGAAAAGAATGGTTTTGATAAGCTGATTGCCGGTCGTCTTTCCCCAGAGGATGCTTTGAAATCAGTTGCTGATGAAATTCGCCAAACGATCGTGCGAAATGCGAACGGATCTGCCGAAAAACTCAAACGTTATCAGGATGGATTGCGTGATCAGAAGGAGATCGAGCGACTACGCAGTGAAGATAAGTTGGTCCCTCTCGAGTTGATCCAAAATCCGTTTTACCGGAAGTATTATGTGCTAAAAGGCTGGTCTCTACCTGAAGGGGGAGAAACTGAGGAAACAAATGGTATTTAGCATTTCAGATGGTATTGCAGAGAAGTTTCTGTTTTAGCTCTTTTTGTGAAAACTCTTTTTGGGATACTCGTCATCGTTCTCGTTGCTGCGAGTGTAGGCACCTTTTTCTACCTGCCTGGGAAGACGGGAGACTTGCCTGCATTAATCTGGGTTGTTCGACCGAGTGAGACCAGAACGGCGCAAATTGATGCCTTCCGTAAGTGGCTTGCTGAGAATGATTATCCGGATATGGAAATCCATACGGATATTA
>JANQKU010000131.1 GCA_028280955.1 Opitutaceae bacterium | reverse complement strand
CTTGTACTGAGTCTTAGTCTGAACCTTGAGACACGCGAGTATAGCGTCAATTGTCTCCCGACTCTTTGGATCATTCGATGTCTTTTTGACGCTGCGCATAATACCCATGGTCGAACCCGAGTGAGACTTTCCACTGATCACTCTTAAAGCTGAATCCGGCGCTGCGGTGAACTCTTCCAGCTTCAAATGATTGGCTTCGAACTCGCCTTCTTTTCCCAGTTTCTTTTTGGGTATTTGCTGAACCAATCGAATGTATCTACCATGCAAGTTTGCCGCCGCAACACGCACCACTCCATCCGAACCCAACTCACCTGTATAAGAATTCAGATTATCGTAAAAAGCACGATCAATGGACTGCCCTGTGAGGACAAAAGGGAAGACGCCCTTTGCCCCTATCTGATTTCCGTCACTGCGGATCCAATCGCAGTTCAACTCCCAGGCCGCTTTGCTGCCCAGCTCCAGCCAGTCCAGCACACCTTGACCCGGCTCGATCCCACCAAACCAAGACTTCATACGACTCAGCCGTCCTTTGCCCAGCTGGGCCAGCGCTGAACCATAATTAGCCGGCGCTAACATAATAAGATGGCTCATAGGGCAAATTCCACTGCCCTTAATTGTCTCATAATAGCGGTGCCACCAATCACGAATGACCGGCCCTCCAGTCGAATGCGTGATGCAGACAAAACGAGTTCCATGCTTCAAAACACTGGTAAGTTCATCTGCCACCGCTGTACGAAAGGCCCGTGAAATATCACAGACGCGCACTTCATCATGAAAGCTGATATAACGACCGAGAAAAATCTGTTTAATCTGAAGATCAATTCCTGCAGCCGCTGCTTCCTGATACAGGCGGACGGGCAGGCCTCCATAGGTATCCGTATTGGAAACACTCCACCCATGAACAAATACCACTACCATTTTTCTCTTCATCATTCTTACCTACTTTGTCTCCAGAAAAATATTTTCTCTTCAAGAGTGCGGGGTTAACCCATTCGTTTTTCACCCTTCATATTACTTCAAGCAATTTCTCAGATAATGTATTTATCGTTGCTTCATTGATGCTCATTTTTTCGAACAATTCGTTACACTCGTTTAGGACTGCATCACTATCTATCAATAATTCGTCATTTGCATAAGACCACTCGTCTTGGTTTTTTTGAAGAAGCTCCAGGAGTTGAATAATATTATTCCCATACTCAACATGAGCAGTAAAAAGTGAATCAAAAATCGGTTTTTGCAAAAGGTATTTTTCAGTAGCTCCCTTTACTGCTCCTGCAGCATATTCACTTCTTTGACCCAATACACTCAACCGTTTTTTTAAATCGGAAATCATGTTGGAAGTGTGCCTATTGTAGGCTTTGGTTTCTTCAATATAGTGCTCCAAAACATCTTTTTGAAAGTCAAACTCTTCATCACTATTCAAGAGAGAATAATCAAGGATTCTTGGTGCCTGAACCGCATCAAATGAATCGGACCACCTCTGAAACATGGCTCGTGAGTCACTAACAAAACCGCTCATGATTTTATAAAACTCTTTTTCTTCCCCTCGGCTTCTTTCAGATAATTGAGCAAACTCCTCTATCACAGAATCTGCAAATTTTTCATAGGCAGCATCGACCTGTTCTAAATCATCCACGTTCGCAAGTGTTTGCTTAAACTCCTCCTTCTGCTCTTGTATTTCTCTTACACTTTGAGATTCTTGAAGTCTCTTTCCGAATTGTCCAATTTGCCCGAGTACGACCAACAATAGAACGACGTTAAAGGTTACACTCCCACTTTTTTCTTTTCTTCCAGACAATCGCCAGGCAATCCACGCAAAAAGCAATGGGAATAAGAAGTAGGCAAAAAGTTTTCCTATAAATTCCCCTATTTCATAGGGGGTGTGACCAGAAAATATTATAATTATGAAACGCAGAAGAAACCACCCCAAAATGATTCGAACGAATATTTTATTTGATTTAGACAGTGTGAACTTCGGTTTCATTCTGAGTTACTTTTACTTCATCGATCAAAAACTACAGTTACTTTGGCCATGAGGGATCGTTTCTTTCACTCTATTTTTCAGATTGAATATTTCGCCAGAAAACGATTTCTCTGTCAACTGTAGAGAACTAACACCTAAACGAATCAGCAGACAGAAGATATTTGATAAGGCTTACAGGTTTTCAAGTAACTACTCCTTCTGTATCCTTTTTTTGGGGTCGCTACTTATGCTTCGATGAAAAAACACCATATATCCTGCGCTATTTCTTTCTGCTGTCTCCACTTGAAGATCCATCACACCCAGCATTTCCAGTAACGGTCTTGGCTCAAAAGGGGCAATCACCCGGGCGGATTCTCCCAGCGCCAGATTCTCCGCCACTTTCCGGATGTATGTGGGTCAGAGGATTTCCTCCGGCAGCCAGCCCTTTGAAGACATTTACTTCGATCATTTTCTGAAAAATATTATGCACCAAAAACCCTAAAAGCATTGGAGGGCTAATTTCCTTGATGTAAGTCAACCAGCACAACAGGATTGAGACAGCTTATGCCCCTTGATCCTTCCACCAAAGCACGCTTTCGAGAAGCTATTATTTCTCAAGGTCTGCACGCCTCTCATCTTTTCTCTGATCTCAATCCAGATGAGTTACGGGATATTACAAATATCTGTGCCTTGAAAACTCTGCATAAGGGGCAGTATCTTTTTCGGGAAGGCGAACGAGCTGAAGGATTTTATGTCATGCTCAAAGGTGCCGTCAATGTTCATCGTATCACCCCTGACGGGAAGGAGCAGGTCATCTGCATTTTTCGTGCACCCGAATCTTTTGCGGAGGTGACGCTCACCACGATTGAAGTTTACCCCGCCAATGCCATTGCTTTGGAAGCCTCCCAAGTTATCCTAATTAAAAAGAAAGACTTCTCGAACCTGGTCGCACTGCGCCCTTCTCTTTCTCTGCAGATGCTCAGCTCCATGAGTTTTCACCTCAAGCATCTGATCAACCTGATCGAGGATCTCAAATTTAAGCATATCGAAGCGCGATTGGCTCATTGGCTGACCCGTTTTTGTTCCGGAGATGGCTGTACCCCAGATCCTTATATCGTAGAACTGGATACGAGTAAACGTGTTCTGGCCAGTCAACTGGGTGTCACTGCTGAAACGCTCTCTCGCACCCTGGCTCGTTTTCGAGATGAAAATCTTATCTCCGTTGACGGACGGCATATAACGGTTCTCGATTGTCCCAAACTACGCAACTATCTCGAATAAGTAACTTCCCTGAACAAACAACCCATCATAGAACTCCCTTATGAAAAAATTGATCTCCCTCATCACGCTTCTCTTGGCCAGTGGAACGCCAGTCACTCTGGCCAATTTTTCCTCCCCGGAAGGACAGTGGAAAACGATCGACGATAAAACCGGAAATGCCAAAAGTATCGTCGAAATATGGATCGATAAGGGAGAACTAAAGGGAAAGGTTCTCGAACTGATCAATCCCAAAGAACCCAATCAGAAATGCGAGGAATGTAAGGGTGCCCGAAAAGATCAACCCATCGTCGGCATGGAATTTATCTGGGGCTTAACCGAAGAAGATGGCGTTTGGGATGGTGGTGAAATCCTCGACCCGGATAATGGAAAAATTTATAGGGCCAAAATCAGTGTGATTGAGAATGGGCAAAAACTGAATGTGCGCGGCTACATCGGCTTCGCCTTGATCGGCAGAACCCAAACCTGGGAACGAGTAAACGAAGGTTAATCTTGCTTACAGTCCTGGGGTTTTCTCCCCAATCTCTGCAATGATGAGCCTCTTCCTGTCGTTTGACATAGATTCTCATTGACCAACTACCCCTTCCTTCTGCTATGTTTTCTTTTTTAACGGACAGCATGGAGGATGTGGGAAATCACAAAAAACGATAAAAACCGAATAGGAACACTCCTGACAGTCGGATCCTTTGCTTTTCTCTACTGTCTGTTCGTTTTTCCGTTATATGCCTCCAAAGAAGCTGCCGCATCTGCTTCTCTTCCCGTTCTACTGCAACGTGGCGTCGAGGCATTTGCAAATGGAGACTTTCAACAGGCGGCCCAGGTTTTCAGCCAGATGGAAGAGGACTATAAAAACGAAAAGGCCTGGCACAAAAATCTACTCCAGCGAAAAATCCTCCCATTAAAAGGCTATGCAGAGTTAAAGGCTGGCTTCGCCCAGGATGCGGTTAAAAGTCTCAATACATTTCTTGAAAAATTTCCTGACGAAATCGAACAACGCGGCGAAATTCTTTACTCCCTCGGGCTTGCTCTACGGCACAGTGATAGACCGGAAGAAGCTCTAAACCGACTCGAGGAATTTGAAAATGAAAACTCCGAGACTGTCAAAGCACAGTTTTCAAAGATCCAACGAGCTGAAATTCTCTTTACTCTGAAACGGTCTTCCGAGGGTCTTGACTTGCTTATGTCACTCATCGAAGGCTCAGCGCCGGAAAGCCTCCGAAATCAAGCTCGACTTCGCGCATTACAACAAACGCTCTCTCTGAATCTAACCTCAGCAGCAGCAACCATTCTACTGGAAAAACCCTGGGGCATTACGACGATGCCGGAAATTGCTGTTCTTTCATTTTCGGCAATGGAACTCGGTCATCAATTTTTGACAGAAGGAAACTACACACAAGCGATCCGCTGTTTCCGTCTTGTTTTACCCAGAGAAATTTTAATCCGGACGCAAACAGAACGCCTGGAACACCTCAAAAACATCGTTGTTGAGCGAGCTCCTCTTGCCCGATCTGCCGGAAAAGTTTTCTGGATTGATTACTACCAAAAACTGATCTCCAGAGTTACCGCCCAACTAGAAGGGCTGACCAAGACTCCAGATTACACCCCTGCATTGCGCCTTCATCAGGCACAAGCGTATCTGCTAAACAAACGCTACCATGAGGCATGGCTACTCTGTGAACATCTGGCCACTGCACCCCATCTAACAGCAGATCAAACAGAAGAAGCACACTATCGCTGGATCTTTGCGGCCTCCGGCCTCGAAGAGTGGGAGGATGCTCTTTCTATCGCAAAAAGTTTTCTGGAACGCTATCCAAAATCTCCCCTCGCACCCGAAGCATTTTACCTCATCTCTCAGGCTCATTTGGAACAACGGCGTTACGCACAAGCAATCAAAGTCTTTGATGAAATCATCAAATATTTTCCAGACCATCCGATGCGCGGAAGAGCTCTTTTTACGCGAGGGTTCGCCCATACTTTACTGGAAAACTTTGCAGAAGCTCGTTCCGACTTTACTCACTATAACAACGAATTCCCTCAAGGTCATTTCAACGTCAACGCCCTACTTTGGCATGCTCTCACTTTCTTTTTTGAACGGCAATATAATCAAGCATTAGAGGAACTCTCTGTCCTATCTGAGAGGCAAAAAGAGCATCCACTTTACCCTGAAATACTTTACCGAAAAGGGGTTACCCTATATGCCATGCGGCAGTATGGCCCCGCCCAAACAACGATCAAAGACTTTACCAAGAAATTTTCTCTTCATCCACGGTTTTCAGAAGCACTGATCTTATTGGGAGATATTTACATGGGACAGGGTCAACTTGATGAAGCAGTGGAAACATATGCACAAATCTCTCCGGAGAATCAGTCTCTTTTTATCTATGCTACTTTCCAGACCGGCAAAATCTTGAGAGCACTCGAAAACTATACCTCCTTGGTGTCTCATTTTATCAACTACATTGGAAATAAAGAACAAAGTCCACCCGAGCGAATAAGCGAAGCTCTTTACTGGATTGGCTGGGCCTACATTCAACTCGATCAACCACAAAAAGCATTGCCTCATTTTACCGGGATACTGGGCCGCTACGGGAACAATCCGGAATCTACGGTAATAAACTCCACTCTATCTGCATTGCACAAACTATTCGCACAACAAAAACCTCCTGTCTCCTTCAACGACTGGCTGGAAGCACATCGACAAACGGCTCTTGAACAAAACCAATTGACCTACTTTTCACGTCTCACTCTTTTTCTCTACAACAGGAAAAAACAACAGAAACAAGCAGAAGCGGATTCTCTCATAGACCAGCTCATAACCAAAGTCCCCCTCACCCAACTAGATGCCCTTGGTCTTGGAAAGATCGGGCAATGGTTATATGAAAAAGACCCTGAAAAAGCATTCGTTTACTTCGATACACTAGTAACCAATTTTTCTCAAAGCCCGCACAGAGCTACTGCATTTTATGGGCTCGCTCACTATTCATACCTGGCAGAAGATTATCAAGAAACACTCAGATGGCTCGATAAATTTAACCGTGAAACACCAGGCCACCAACTAAATGTTCAGGCTTCCTTGCTTACGGGAAAAGCTTTCCTGGCAATTGGACAAGCAACTGATGCGACCACTCAATTTGAAAAAGTACTGCGGTTAAAAGCCGGGCGAGGTCATCGCCATGCTCAAGCGTTAAAAGGTTTGGCAGAAGCTGCCTTGCAACTTGAAAAAAACGCAAAGGCAATCGCTTATTATCAACGAATCTACACTCTCTATCGGGCCTACCCGGATCTTGTGTCTGAAGCTTATTTTAAAAGCGGACTTTTATTCGAAAAAATGGGTGATTTGCAGGCAGCAAAAAAGACATTCGACGAGATGTTGACCAACCCTCGTTTGCAAGATGCTACCCAAAAAGCAGAAGCAGAAAAAGCCCGCGAGCGCATCGTCTCTCTCCTTCCCACAACTTCAACTGTTTCAACAATACCATGAGACGTTTGTTTGTCCTCTTTCTCACTTGGACCATTTGCTTCTGTGTTATCTCCAACGAAGTGAAATCGACCCCACTCAGTGAGGTTGATCTAACGACTAAAGTGGGTCGCACTTTTCGAGGGTTCCTCAACGGAATGATAAACGATCAGCTTTCTCTAAAAATCATCACACCACAAAACGAAGAGATCATTTATCGATTCTCTCCTACCGAAGTGACAAACCTGTCCTTCGTTGATCAGGAAAGTGAAGTTATTATCGATGAGTTACTTTCTCTCGGGAATGAATCTACTGCTATTTCTCTCTTAGAAGAATTAGCCCAACAGAGACTACCCTATCTAACGT
>JANQKU010000115.1 GCA_028280955.1 Opitutaceae bacterium | reverse complement strand
GTCTGCCAATTCCGCCATCCGGGCAATAGAGGATGTAGAGAAAATCAGCTGCTCCCGGGATGTAAACATCTATTTGGAAAATTCATCAGACGTTTTCATCCAACCAATGCAGCCACTCGATCACTCTGTCCGGCCAGGTGCTCAGGTGGCCCTTGCCAATCGCAAACGAAAACCCATGACCACCATAAGGATAAAGGTGCATTTCACTAAGCACTCCTTTTTCCTGCAATCCTTCATAAAAGGCGATGCTGTTTCCCACGGGCACTGACCTATCATCCGCCGCATGGATGAGTATGGTGGGTGGTGTCTCCTTGGTGATCTGAAGTTCATTGGAATAGTAAGTTTCCAACTCTTTCGAAGCATTCTCTCCTAGCAGGTTTCTTCTCGACCCTTGATGACATATCTTTTCGTCAATAAACGATATAACAGGGTAAACTAAAATCATGAAATCCGGCCGGCAGGAAAACCTCTCAATGGGATGTTCCGCCTTTGCTTGTCCACGATCATAATGCGTGCCGGCAGTGGAAGCTAAATGGCCTCCTGCAGAATATCCCATAATGCCTACTTTTTGAGAATCGATGTTCCATTTGGAGGCATAATAGCGAGTCAGACGAATGGCTCTTTGGGCATCTGCCAGTGGAGCTTCATGGGAGACGTTTCTTGAATGGGGAAGCCTGTACTTGAGTAAAATAGCCGCAATCCCTTTTGAATTCAACCACTTAGCGACATCCGTACCTTCCCAATCGTAAGCGAGCATTGCGTAACCTCCCCCTGGGCAAACCACAACAGCCTGACCAGTCGCATGATTCCTAGCAGGTAGATAAACCGCCATCTCCGGCTCATGCACATTACTTACCCGTAGTATGTCAGTGGATTCAGCTTTTTCCGGTTCTATGATTTCTTGATTGGGGACACCTTCCGGCCAGAGTGGAAGAGTAATGAATTGTCCGTCTACCGGAGTGACGATTGGTAATACCATGGCCATGACTAGGAAGCTAATTTTCATCAAAGATAGATGCAAAGTCTGTGAAATCTGCACTTTAAACAACAGGAAAGACTTCGATCAATTCATCCTGTTTAATATTTTTTGAAAAACATCCCAGAGCACAGCACAATTCAATCAATATATAAATAACTTATAAACAATTACTTATTTAATTAGGTTAACATTCACTTAATCGAAAGTTTTACGGTTTTTAGAAAAAAAAAGATTTTTCATTCTTTTTTGAACGAATCCTAATCAACTCCGTCTATCTCTATAACAAAAGTCGTCGTTAGAAATTTTAATAGTTTGTAGTTTAATAACCTGGTTTGTAGTCTAATAAGTCGAAAAGCACCGCGTAATACGCGGTGCTTTTTTTGGCAATTCACAAGGAGCAATCTTTTTTATCTTTTTTTGAACGAATCCCCATTTCCCCCGTCTACCTCCATGATAAAAGTCGTCGTTAAAATTTAAAGTTCTATACCGAAAAGTCGTTAGATTTAAATAGTTTTAGTTTAATAAATCTTGTTTGTAGTTTGATAAGTATGAAAAGGCACCGTCAATACGGTGCCTTTTCATTTGCCAAAAACGATCGAAGCTTATTTGTGATTTCATGCCTGATTTCCGAAGTTTTTGTCAACCAACTGAGGTAAATCCAGAAATAATCAGATTGGACCACGCCGAATCTCATCATCTTATTTCTGTTAACAGAGCCAAGAAAGGCGATCCTGTCATCGCTTTCGATGGAAACGGAAACGAATGGGAATGCATCTGCATCGAGGTCAATCGAAATACAGCTGTTCTCCAAGTAAAAGCACAACGGGAAATTCCTCGTCTGCCTTTTTCCATCACACTGGCTCAAGCGCTGCCCAAAGGGAAAAGTATGGATATCATCATCCGCAAAGCGACTGAGATAGGAACAGCCCATATCCTTCCCCTCGAAAGTGAAAGAACACAGGTCCATTTCAAAGGAGAACGGGAAGAAATCAAAATCGAAAAATGGCAGACCGCTGCCATCGAAGCGGCCAAACAATGCGGCAATCCATTTCTGCCTCAAATTCATCCCATTCAAACGGTATCTGAGTTCATAACAAAAACGGATACTTCTTATGATCTTAAACTAATCGGAAGTCTCTATCCGGAAGCAACGTCACTTAAAAAAATTTTGAACCACTATCGATCCACTCATCAATCTTTTCCTGAAAACGTTATCTGGATGATTGGCCCTGAAGGAGATTTCTCTCCTGATGAAATGCAGCAAACGCTACGCGCTGACTACAAGCCTATTACATTGGGGCCTCTGGTTCTCCGTAGTGAAACAGCCGCTACTTATGCTCTGAGTATCCTCAGTTATGAATTATTGAATACGTAAGCAGAAGGCTTTTACCAAACCAGCAAGCCACCGGCAAAGGTGAAGCCGGCTCCCACCGAGCAAAAGATAATCTTGTCGCCACTTTCAAAAATACCTTCTTCAGCTGCCCAGCCAAGAGCCATGGAAACAGAGGCTGCCGAAGTATTGCCGTATTTCCCAATGGTGACGACAAATTTCTCGTAAGGGATTCCAACTCGCTTACTGACCGGTTTCAGAATACGTTCATTCGCTTGATGCGGAACAATCCAGGAAACTTCGTCCGGTTTTAACTGATGACGGTCCAGTGTTTCTTGAATGATCCGAGAAAATGAAATAACAGCCTGTTTAAAAACCACGGCCCCATTCATTTTCAAGTAAAAGGAATCCAGATTATCCCCCGGTCGCGGCAATGGACAACGAGCTCCACCTCCGGTACGCTCGATCGCACTGTAATGCTCCGCATCACCTCCCAAACGCATATTATGCAAACGATGACCACTTGAGCCATCAGTCAAAATTGCGGCACCCGCACCATCGCCGAATAAAAAGGCAGTCGAATGATCTTTGGGGTTAGTGATTCTCGAAAGCAACTCAGCTGTTACCACAATCAGTTTCTTGGCCGTACCGGATTTGATGAATGAACGTCCGACTTCCAGAGCATAGAGCCAGCCTGAACAGGCTGCATTTAAATCAAACGTCAGGGCATGACGAATACCTAAATGCTTGGCCAGAGCACTGGCAGCACTGGGCACAGGTTGATCGGGGATGAGCGTCGCCATGATGATACCGTCAATTTCACTCGCTTCAACCCCTGCCATTTTCAGAGCATGATTCACAGCAGTAGCGGCAAGGCCCGTAGCAGATTCTGTCTCATCCGCAAAGTAGCGTTGTTGGATGCCAGTCGTCTTGATGATTTCCTCCTCCGTCATCTGAGGAAACGCTTTTAAAATTTCCTTATTCGAGCGAACATTTTTCGGAACAGCATAGCCAATCCCGGCAACACAAACAGTCTCTTCCTTTGAGGGTTCGGTTTTCGTTTCAACTGAAGCTGGTGCAACTGCAGCGGACGTCCCATTTCGGTGAGTGGATAAATATTTCTCAATATCATCACCAGAGATGCGTCCTCCGGGACCTGTTCCATCAATCTCCGTTATTGTCTCTGGATCCAACCCCGCATTTCGCGCTATTTTGGCGGCCCTTGGTGTCCAGACAAGGCCTATTCGCTGAGGTTTTGATGGGGGGGCCTGACGCGCTTCAACTGGAGCCGCCACCGTTGTTGCCTGGCTGACTTCATTTGCAGGGGCACTTACGGTAGCCAATTCGGGTTCTCCATTCGCTTCCAGGTGCTTCAAACTAACATCCTTTGTTTCAATTCGAAGAAAGGGATCACCACTCGGCAAAATATCTCCAGCCTGGCAAAAAATTTTCTGGATGGATCCATCGCACGGAGCTTCAAAATCAAAAACAGATTTGTCGCTCTCCAACTCAGCAATTTTCTCTCCTTTTTTGATCGTTGAATCAGGTTCAACGAGGAGATCAATCACGGTTAGTTCGTTGACAGTGGCACCCATCGAGGGAATGGGCAGATCAATCAAAAATTTACTCATAAATTTACTTAACTGACAGAAAAGAGATCAACTTTTAGTCAAAGCAGCCTCTTTTCGAGGATAGAGGATTACATTCTTTTATGCGATACTGACTCAATAGGGTCAAACCTTAAGCCTTTGCTCCTTAGTAAGGCCAATTCAACGGGCTTTCCAAATGGATAAGCATGATTCCAGTAAATCTGATAAATCCGACAAGGGAACCATATTGGGGCCATCCGAGATGGCATCTTCCGGATTCGGATGTGTTTCAATGAATAAACCATCAGCCCCGGCTGCCAAAGCGGCTCGGGCCAATGGTTTGACAAACTCTCGTTCCCCCGAGCTTTTCCCTGCTCCCGCACCAGGAAGTTGAACACTATGCGTGGCATCGAAAATAACAGGATGGCCGTATTTTTTCATGATGGAAAATGATCGCATATCCACTACTAGATTCTGATAGCCAAATGTTGTTCCACGTTCTGTCTGCCAAATCTCACACGCTTTTTCATGCTCAAGCTTGCCCACCACATGACGCATATCTGAAGGAGATAAAAACTGTCCTTTTTTGACATTCACGATACGACCACTACGAGCACACTCCGTCAGCAAATCAGTCTGTCGACATAGAAAAGCAGGAATTTGCAAGACATCACATACCGAGGCAACTTGAGCAACCTGAGATGATCTATGCACATCTGTAAGAACCGGTAAGCCATAGTCTTCTTTTACCATACTCAGCAAGGCAAGACCTTCATCCATTCCAGATCCTCTCTTTCCTTCGATGGAGGTTCGATTCGCTTTATCGAAAGAACCTTTGAAAACCAATTGAAGCTCGGAAGACTTCTCCAAAAGAGGAAGTAGACTTTCCGCTACGGAACGACACGTCGCCTCATTCTCAAGAGAACAAGGTCCTGCAAGAATCAGAAGTTTAGAAGAGTCGAAAAACATATCGGGAAATGCAGGCCTACTCTATTCGAAAAAGAAAAGCAATAATCTCTAGCCGCCGTTCTCTATGGAAGCCTTTACAAAGGCAGCAAACAAAGGATGGGCTTTGTTTGGTTTAGATTGAAATTCCGGGTGAAATTGCACGCCAACAAACCATGGATGATCTCCCAATTCCACTATCTCAACCAAGTTTCTCTTAACATTACGCCCACTGACAATCAATCCAGCTGCCTGTAAGCGCTCCACATACTCGTTGTTCACTTCGTAACGGTGTCGGTGCCTTTCCCGAACATCGGGCTTTCCATAGGCCTTACTCGCTATGGTTTCCGGGGTTAAGTGGCAGGCATAGGAACCCAATCGCATCGTTGCACCTTTATCGATGATCTTTTTCTGTTCCTCCATCAAGGTAATGACGGGATGAGGCGTCTGCTCATCAAATTCCAAACTGTTCGCCCCTTCGAGCCCCAACACATCTCTGGCATACTCGATCACCGCAATCTGTAGCCCCAAACAGAGCCCAAAATAGGGAACGTTATTCTCTCTCGCATAACGAGCTGCCGCAATTTTGCCCTCAGTCCCTCTGTCACCGAAACCACCGGGAACAAGGATCCCATTAAGATCCTTCAACAGATCCAGACCTCCTTTTTTCTCAATATCCTCTGCATCCAAACGAACAATTTCCACAGCACAATCGTTGGCGATCCCTCCATGAGTGAGGGATTCATAGACAGATTTATAGGCATCCTGAAGTTCGATATATTTTCCGACAACACCGATCTTTGTTTTTTTCGAAGGAGATTTCAGATGCCTGACGACTTCTTCCCACTCGTCTCCTTCATTAGGTGGAACATCTAAATCCAAACAATCGATAACCAGATCATCCATCCCTTCCTGCTGTAACATCAAGGGCAATTCATAAATGGAGGACTCTACATCTGTTTCTTCGATAACTGCTTTGACCGGCACATTACAAAACAGACTGAGCTTCTCGCGAAGTTCATCATTTAATGGGTGATCACAACGACAGACTAATATATCTGGCTGAATGCCTATTTCACGCATCTTGGCCACACTTTGTTGCGTCGGTTTTGTTTTCAGTTCTTCGGCAGCTTTTAAGTAAGGAACCAGTGTTACATGAATAAACAGCGCATCGTTACGCCCGACTTCTAACGCAAACTGCCTCATGGCTTCCAAGAACGGAAGGCCTTCGATATCTCCTGTGGTTCCCCCAATCTCAGTGATGAGCACATCAACACCTTCTCCTCCCTTAAAAATTCTTTCTTTTATTTCATTGGTCACATGGGGAATGACCTGAACCGTTTTTCCCAAATACTTACCACGACGTTCATTCTGAATAACGGATTCGTAGATCTGACCTGAGGTAAGGTTGTTGAGCTTGCTGAGTTTTCCCGAGGTGAATCGTTCATAGTGACCCAGATCCAAATCTGTTTCAGCGCCATCATCGAGCACATAGACTTCTCCATGCTGGAATGGGCTCATCGTCCCCGGATCAACATTGAGATAAGGATCAAATTTTTGTATTCTGACGGTCAGGCCTCTTTGTTCGAGGAGTGCACCAAGAGCAGCTGCGGTTAGTCCTTTACCCAGAGAAGAAACAACTCCGCCAGTTACAAAAATATACTTCATCGGCGACTGTTAAAGTTAGGGCGCTCCCATATGACAAGAAAAAGGTGCCTATGTCTTCTTTTATTACCCCAAAAAGTAGATAGCCAAATAGGCTATGCCAGCGATTCCAATAGCGATCATAATGAGAATAATCCCAAATCGAATAACCTTACCCAGCAAATAAAGAAGACCTACCCCAACAATGATACCACAGGTGACAACCAACCACTTGGGATAAGCCGAGAGCGATAGACGAAGATTTTCAATTAGCTCCTGCACTAGGGAACTCTTTCACAGGACATCTGCTCATATCAATGCTCTTATTACAAAAAATTATCTAAGAGACTGTCTAAAGAACGAGCCTACCCATTCATCTTTTGATGGCTTTTCTCCCATTAATATGTCTTAGAAGTTGTCTAAACAAACTGTGGTTTTTCTAAGATAATTTTTCTATTTTCAAATGCTCCATTCTTATCCAGCAAACGCAAAATCTGCTCTCGTTGTCGGGTCAGTGGCTTTTGACAACATCAAAACACCGACAACAGAAACCGGAACTATCCTTGGAGGTTCCGCCTGTTATGGATCGATTGCCTCCAGCTATTTTGCCCCAACTCAGATCGTCGGCGTTGTCGGTAATGACTTTGGAGAAGAATATGTCGAGCGTCTTCGAAAGCATTCCATCGATCTGACAGGCCTGCAAAGAGATGAATCCGGCAAGACTTTTTTCTGGGCTGGTGTTTACGGTGAAAACTTTGCCACCCGTGAAACAATCGACACTCAGCTCAATGTCTTTGAGCATTTTGATCCGACTCTTCCATCCAGTTACCAAGAAACTCCCTATGTCATGTTGGGCAATATTCATCCCAGCCTTCAACACCGAGTTTTGGACCAAATGACGAATCACTCTTTCATCGCCGCAGATACGATGAATCTCTGGATCGATATCTCACGTGATGACTTAATGTCACTTTTACCCAGATTAGATCTATTCGTCCTTAATGACGATGAAGCTCCTATGCTAACCGGTGAAGAAAATCCCATTCTGGCCGGTAAAAAGATTCTCACAATGGGTCCTAAGAGTGTACTGATCAAAAAAGGACCGCATGGAGCTCTCCTTTTTCATCCAGATGGTTATTTTACCTTTCCAGCTTATCCTGTCACAAATCTTCAGGATCCAACCGGAGCTGGTGATTCTTTTCTCGGAGCCCTCATGGGTTATCTCGCTTCCATTGATAAAACTGATTTTGCCAACCTCAAAAAAGCCGTGGTTTACGGAACAGTCACTGCAAGTATAACCGTCGAAGCTTTCTCCTGTGACAGTCTCGAGACAGCCAGTCGCGAAACAATCGAAAAACGGTTTGCAGATCTTCTAGCCTACGTCTCGCTAAGCTGAGATTGTTTCGGCAAATTCACTTTTTGTTTCGAGTGTCCTCTTTCGTTTCCGTAATTGGAGTAAGACAGGACGATGATCCGAGACATAACTGCGGATGACTCGGCAGCTGGTCACTTCATACGCAGTCGGAACCAAAACAAAATCCAGACCCCACTTCGGGAAATGGGCCGGAAAGGTAGGTGCCTTCTTCCTGGGATAAATCTGATAGCTGGTATGGCGCCTCACATGATCCAAAAGATGTTGAACCGCATCCCGCTGTCTCTTGGAGGACGTATTGAAATCGCCACAAATGATCGGCGCAATCGGTCGAGAACCATTTTTTTGGCGTGAGCGTGCATCCAGATAGTCGATAATTTGCTCGACCTGTTCCGTTCGAATACGCCGGGACTTAAAGTCCAGGTGTAGATTTACCAGACTGACCACATCCTCTCCAAATTCTACCTCCGCAAAAATATATCCTTTTTCTCCAAGATTCTTCATTCCGAAAGGGATCGACTCACTTGAATGAATGGGATGATGAGAAAGGATCGCATTGCCATAGGCTAATTGTTTGCGCCCACTCCTGCGATTGTGAATCCCCAAGAAACCATGGGAATAGGATGCACCCTGCTTGATTTCATCCAATAAATTAACGTGCTTATTCCAATGCGACCGTTCATCTACCTCCTGCAAGGCCACAATATCGGGACGCAAACGTCTCAATAAGTGAGAAATACGATCAAGATTTCGATGAATGTTTTTTCGCGAATGAAACCCCTGATAAAGAGATAATCCTCTGCCATGAGCAATATTCAGTGTTAGCAATCTCATCGAATCCATTGGAAAATACAGTCTATGGCGAAAGGGAAATGCGACAAGAGCTAAGCATCAAAAATATTCCAAAAGCTTTCCGAAATAGAATTTATATTACTTTTTTGGGTATTCTACAAAATCAAATCCACAATGGCTTTTTCTCAAAATTTCCTTCATCTGTTTCCTTGAACATTTGGTAAGAAAGATCGAAAATCTTAAATATATTCAATGAGTAAAACCGATCAAACACTGGAAAACACTATCCTCGAGCTGGCTGCCCGAGCACGTGACGCATCTCTCATCCTAGCAACTACTGACACTGAGGCAAAGAATTGTGCTCTCATGGAACTAGCCGATTTGATCGAAGCATCTACCGAAACACTGCAAAAAGAAAACGCAAAAGACCTGGAAGCGGGAAAAGCAAACGGACTGACCAAGTCTCTTCTGGAAAGACTGACTCTCACACCCACACGAATTAAAGGAATGGCAGACGGTGTCCGGCAAGTGGCTGCTCTGCCCGACCCTGTCGGTCAAGAACTCGAAAGAACCGTTCGAGAAGACAAACTCGATATCCGCAGAATTCGGGTACCGATCGGCGTTATTGGCATTATTTACGAATCTCGTCCTAATGTAACGATCGACTGTGCCGTACTTTGCCTCAAATCAGGCAATGCCTCCATCTTGCGAGGTGGAAAAGAAGCTTTCTATACAAATACCGCTCTAGCGACCCTTATCACTCACATTCTGGAAAAGAACCACCTTCCTACTTCGGCTGTCCAACTTATCCCTACAACAGATAGAGCAGTGCTCAATACCTTGCTTAAACTCGATGAAATGATCCAATGCATCATTCCTCGTGGTGGAGAAAACCTAATCCGTTTCGTTGCCGAAAATTCGACTATCCCCGTTATCAAACACTACAAAGGCGTCTGTAATGTTTACGTTGATAAAGCAGCTGATCATGCCATGGCAGAAAAAATCGTTGTGGATGCCAAATGTGATCGCCCTTCAGTCTGTAATGCTGCGGAAAATCTCCTCATTCACAAAGATATCGCACCAGAATTGCTCCCAAAAATGGCCACCGCTCTCGTAGAACGAGAAGTAGAACTTCGTGTCGACGCGGAAGCAGCAACAATTCTAACCCAAAACAACATTCCTTACCGCGAAGTGACTGATGCCGATTGGGAAGAGGAATACCTGGATCTCATTTTGGCGATTAAAATCGTACCTTCTCTCCATGAGGCTATCAATGGGATTAATACATTTGGATCTGCTCATAGCGATGCAATCATCACTAACGATGAAAACGCCGCTCGCCAATTTCTAAACGGAATCGACTCCGCCACTGTCTATTGGAACGCCAGCACCCGGTTTACAGATGGATTCGAATTTGGCCTCGGCGCCGAAATTGGGATATCTACAGATAAATTGCATGCACGCGGACCCATGGGACTCAATGAGCTTTGCAGTTACAAATATGTAATCTACGGCAATGGTCAGACTCGCTCCTAAAAACAAACGTATCTTTCATTAGCTCCCAAGTAAAATGGAAGCAATATGTTCCCTTTCCGCGACAAAACTACCTTTTTCTACCGGCTTACCTGCACGGGAATACCAATAAGCCGCATTCGAGTCATCTCCCTCTCGACGGTGCAAATAAGCATGTACCCATGATGCATTGGGGTTAGAATCAGACTGCACTATCTCATGTGCCTTCTGCCAATCATCTCTGGCATCCCACCACAAAGCTTGTAAAGTTAAACTTAAACCGGATGGTGGTTCGTTCCCCTCTTTGGTAGATCTTATAAAATCGTCTACTGTCATTGTCTCTTTGTTCATTGTCCTTGTCCTTGATTTGATTGTAAACTCAGCATTCATTAAATGATTTTAGTCCCCATCTGATGAGACATCGAAACGTAACTAAAAAAACCAGATTTTGCGAACAATTATCCTGGAAAGACCTGAATATCTCCTCAATACGACAGTTAATCAGACTTGCTAAATCTGAAGACTTGCGGGGAACCGCTCTCAATCGACAACTGAAGCAACATGGCGATGTGACCACTCGTGCCCTAGTCGGTTCTCAAATAGGAAAAGCCACCATTGTTGCACGAGAATCAATGGTGGTCTGCGGCCTTCCTCTCCTTCAGCATATCCTGGATATTTATGGGAAAAGTTGTTACTTCACCCCACTCCAAAAAGACGGGGATCAAATAGAAGCAGGAACTTCTCTCGGCTACCTCAAAGGTCCTGCCCGAACTCTTCTCACAGCCGAACGCATCATACTCAATTTTATTCAGCGATTAAGTGGCATCTCCAGCCATACCCATAGATACGTGGAAACAATGGGGAAAACCTCCACTCGTCTGCTTGATACACGCAAGACAACTCCCGGGTATCGCAATCTGGAAAAATATGCTGTCTCATGCGGTGGAGGATGGAATCATCGGATAGGTCTCTACGATCGCGTTCTCATCAAAGACAATCACCTGGCAGCAAGCCACGCCACCAAGGGAGAATCTCTCTCTCTTGCCGTCAAAAAAACTCGTCGGGACAATCCTAGCTTGCTCATCGAAGTCGAAGTGGATCATCTGAAACAAATCCCTCCCATTCTTTCTGCAAAAGCCGATATTATTCTTTTAGACAACTTTTCTTTGTCACAGCTCAAAAAAGCCATCCACCTTATTGCTGGCAAAACAGCGACCGAAGCAAGCGGTGGCATTACCCTGAAAACCATTCGAAAGCTCTCCAATATCGGACTCGACTACATCTCATGCGGCGCTCTTGTTCATCAGAGCACCTGGGTAGATATAGGGCTCGATTGGGCCTGATTAGATGTAACTCTATTAAATATTCCAAACCCATCACGTCAGGAAACCGGAACATTCTCCATTCGTCTCAATAGAAAAGAAAATTACCCTTTCTCTTCAAAAACATGACTGTCGTTAAGAATCCAGAAATCACCATTATCAGAGAATTGCTAAAAGCAAATTCAGGTTTTGTGTCTGGAAACCGATTGGCCGAAATAATCGGGATCTCCAGGGTAGGCATCTGGAACCATATGGAAAAACTGCGCACTCAAGGGTTTATCTTCGAAGCTGTACGAAGCCAAGGTTACCGCTTGATCCAAAAACCAGATTCACTACACCCTCTTCTCATTGAAGCCAATCTTGCCACACACAAAGAATCTCCTCGCATCATTTTTCTTGAAGAAGTCGATAGCACAAACAGCGAAGCAGAACGAAGATTAGCCAATGGCAAAGAAACTCCATTCATTGTCATCAGCCGATCCCAGACCGCAGGCCGAGGCCGACTTGGCCGTCGCTGGTTCAGCGGCGACAGCGGAAATCTCCTCTTAAGCGTTGCTTTTAGGCCAAATTTAAGCCCAAGTCGAATGCGGAATTTCACATTGTGGATGAGTGTAAATCTTTGTGAAGCAATTGCCAATACCTGCAAAATATCTCCTGGCGTCAAATGGCCCAACGACCTTCTTTATGAAGGACGCAAGCTCGGAGGCATTTTGACAGAAGCCCGCATCGACTCTGATCAAACTCGTGATGTCATCTTCGGCCTCGGCCTCAACATCAATAATCCCCGCAAAAGCTGGCCTAAAGATATCGCCTCCCGAACCACCTCTATCAGCGATGCTCTGGGTCACAAAGTCGACATCAACCGATTAACAGCGATGCTCATTAACCGTATCCTTAAAGCTTACAATCAATTTATAAAGAATGACTTAGATACTTTAAGCAATATGTGGGAACAATTTGATCTTCTGAGAGGAAAACAAATTTCCCTTCTCCAGGGAAAGACACGATTTCAAGGAATTGCCTCTGGCATCGATGATAGCGGAGCGCTTCGACTAAAACTCAACACAGGAGCAGAACTTGCCGTCCATGCCGGAGATGTCACGATCGAAAAGGAGTGAAAGATCTTTCCCTGACAATATCCTTCCTTCTCCCATCATTCAATGAATCTACTTTGCATCGATAAGTCCATTTTCCTCTTTATCTAACTTTCTCAATCACATAACCAATCTATCACCCCTAGCTGCCTTCGCAACGCGTGGAAAATTCTAATAAAACAATTGAAGTAACCGATCTCGTTAAAAACTATGGCCGGACATCCGCTGTAAACGGAATTTCATTCGCTGTCCGCAAAGGAGAAATCGTCGGTTTTCTCGGTCCAAATGGTGCGGGCAAAAGCACAACCATGCGGATCCTTACAGGATTCATGCACGCGACATCGGGAATAGTAAAAATCTGCGATATTCCCGTCGCGGCACATCCTGTCGCTGCTAAGCGCAAAATCGGCTACATGCCTGAGAATAACCCGCTACCTGAAGAATTGAGAGTCCGTGAATACTTGAAATGGAGGGCAAAATTGAAAGAGATTCCCTTTAGAAAACGCCGAAAACGGATAGAAAAGGCACTCGAGCTCTGTGATCTGAAAAGAGCATCTCATCGCATTATAGGAAGATTATCCAAAGGCTACCGTCAGAGAGTTGGTATTGCAGACGCCATTCTCTCTCAACCAGACATCATCATCATGGATGAACCGACCATTGGATTGGACCCTCATCAGATTGTGATGATTCGTGACTTGATTGCCAGTCTACGCGGTCGCATGAGCATGATTATCTCCAGCCATATTCTTCCTGAAATCGAAATGACCTGTGATCGTGTCATTATCATCAACGGGGGAAGAATTGTGGCAGAGGGAACTCCCGACTCTCTGCGTAAAGACTTCATTGATACGACTGTTTATCAGGCAGAAATCCAGGGAGATCTTACATCACTTAAAGAGAACCTTGCCAAATTAGACGATTCTCTCGAAATCACTGGAAATGGAAATGCCGATACAGAGGGGTTTTCGGAAATCCAAATCAAAGGCGCAGCCAATCAAAACCAAAGCGAGAACATCCTCCAACATTTAACAAACATCCCAAACCTACGAGTGCGTGCTCTCAACAAACACAAGCCGACGCTTGAAGAGGTCTTTCTCGCTGCTACTAAAAGAAGCTGGGACACTCTTTTACCCGATACAGACCCTGACGAATCGACCTTCATCAACCAATCATAATGAGGCACTTTATCACCCTACTCAAACATGAATTGCGGGTTCTCCTGATTAGTCCAGGTACCTATATTGCCGCAATTCTCTTCCTAATCGTAATGGGTTTTGTTTTCCAAGACTACCTCACGGAATCAATCAACGCATCCAGAAAACACTCACCTGGAGCAGAATTCATCCGCTCGTTTTGGTTGCCTGTTTTTTTCATCGTTCCTCTTCTTACCATGAAAAGCATCGCAGAAGAACGACGCACTGGAACGCTGGAAACACTGATGACAACCCCTGTCACCCCTATTGAGATTGTCCTGTCAAAATTTAGCGCAGCCTATCTTTACTACATCTGCCTCTGGATAATGACTTTTAGCTTCCAGGTGGTCTTGTATTACTTCGCTCAAGATCCAAAATTAATCGATCCGGCTCCCCTGATTGGAGGCTATACCTTTATTGCGCTGAGTGGATTTCTTTTTATCTCCATCGGAATTTTTTCCAGTTCCCTGACCAAAAACCAGCTGGTTGCCGCTATCCTATCGTTCGCTATGGTTTTTATTATCATTATCGTAGGACGGAATCTCACAGACTGGTTTAACCAGAACGGAAATCACCCACTGCTTCTGCGTCAAATCGTTGAATATCTGCAAATCTTTCAACACGCAGAAGACTTTACCTCAGGAGTTGTTGAAACAAGGCCCGTTGTGTTTTATCTAAGTGGAGCAGCTGTGCTACTTACTTTCAGCATTTTCATGATCGAAACACGAAACTCCAAAAACTGATTCGCATGAGCAAACCTCCAAATTTTTTCGAATCATTCCAAAGTAATCGATGGTTACGTCGCTTAAACTCTGTTCTTCAATTCACATTCATTCTCATTCTTTTCGGTTCGATCAATTATCTTAGCCTGAAACATTTTAAACGCATCGATCTAACCAAAAATCACGCCTACACCCTATCCGCTGAAACACTTGCCTATATCGAAAATCTCAAAGCTCCTATCAATATCTATGTGACTCTTACCGATGATGAAAATGGCGGAGAGTTTAACCATGCTTTCAATGATGTAAAAGGCATGCTCAGAGAATTTGTCTATGCAGCCCGTAACAATCCTGAAAATCATATCACCGTCGAATTTCTCAATATTTTCCAACAACGTAAACGAGCAGAAACTCTCGGTCTGCAACATTCTGATGTCATTGTCTTCATGTCAGGAGGGAAACAACGAACGGTATTTCCGGATGAACTGTACCGAACACAGAATCGTCAGCTCAGTGAATTTCAGGGAGAAAAAGCCTTCACTTCAGCTCTTCTTGATGTCTCTGATCTTCGACAAAAAATCCTCTATTTTCTGACAGGTCACGGTGAAATGCGTCTCGACGATGTTAATCCAATACGCGGCATTTCTCAGCTCGAAGGGTATTTGAAAATACGAAATTTCGAAACCCGCCCCCTCGACCTAAATGCAACAGGAAAAGTTCCCGAAGATGCCGATATGGTTTTTCTTATTTCTCCTCAAGCAGCCCTTTTTCCCACGGAACAAGAAGCTTTGCGACAATACCTGACTTCATCTGCCGGGCGCTTGATGGTTGTTCTCGATCCTGGGCGTCAACATGGACTGGATGATCTTTTCTTTGAATGGGGAATTTTAGCAGATGACGTTCGGGTTATTGAAGGTGACCCTGATTATCGGGTCGACGGCGGAGACTTACTCGTTAAACGGTTTTCGCCTAACCATCCCGTCACCCAAGTCCTCACTGAATATAATCTCCCTATTCTCACTGGCCTAGCTCGTTCTGTTAGAGCTGATCCTGGACGACCCCTCGATGAAAGTCTGACCGTTGAAGAACTGATGGGAACATCCGATCTCAGTTGGGGCGAGCGCAACTATGAAGCCATAGAGGAAACCGTAACTTACAATGCCGGAATCGATCTGGCTCCGCCCATACGACTCGGTGTGATTTCTGAACGAAAAGTTGATTCAAGTTTAGGGATCAAAATACCCGGTGGCCGTGTCATAGCTCTCGGAACATCTGATTTCATTTCAAACAACCGAATCCAATCTGCAGGAAACCGTACCTTTCTCTTAAATATTGTGAACTGGGCCCTTGACCACGAGAATCTTCTGAATATTCCTCCTAGACCTGTCGAAGAACTTCAACTAGTAATCAGTCAGGAACAACTATACTTTACTCGTATTGTGATCGTGGCAGGTCCACCTGTTCTTATCGGATTTTTCGGATTCTTCATCTTTTTACTTCGTCGACGTCACTGACGGCCACTCAAACGACCTTCTCTATCAATTAAATCGGAAACGTGTTATGCGCACCAAGATAACTCTACTCTTATTGATTTTAGTCTGTGGATTTCTGTCCTACATCATTTTTTTTGAAAAAGATTACAACACAGATCCTCGAATATCCGATGCTAGAGGTCTCATTCTCAGCCCAGAAATTGCTGAAATCGACTATCTTAAAATTGAATCTTCCCGACTTCCCACTACCCCCATACTCAAAAAAACGGCCAAAGGATGGGAACTGGTCAGTCCGGTCAATTGGCCCGCCAATTTTTTCGCAGTTAATCGAATACTTGCTCAATTACAGTTTTTAGAAAAAGAAAATAGCTTTCTGGTCGACCAATTAAATGAAAGTGATCAAACATTGGCAGACTTCGGGCTGGACCCAGCTGACTTAACCCTTACTTACGGACAAAAAGGAGAGGTCAATCAAATCAAAATTGGACACCCTACTGCCACAGGAAACCGCCTTTATATCCTGTCTCCAGACAAGCTCCGCATTCACGTTGTCAGCCTAAGTTTATTGGAGAGCCTGTCTGTCAGGATTGAAGAACTTCGGAGTAATGATATCTTCGAAACACCTGTCTTTGAAATCCATTCCTGGAACCTCCAATTGAGGGAAGCTGGAAATTTACGAGTTAGACTGGCACGAAAAGAGGGAAATTGGTTGTTTGAAACACCTATTTCCGCACGGGCAAACAAACCAGCCGTCGAGACTTTACTCAACCAGATTACCGACCTCAATATTGATACCTTCGTTAAAGACGAAAGCAGTGACCTCGATCTACTCGGCCTTCTCAACCCTTCAATGCGTATCACCCTAGAAGGCAATGGCACACGTGAGTCTGTTTTAATTGGAGATCAAGTGCCTGATCAGGAAAATAATACTCTCTACTATGCAAAAAAAGAAAATCAGTCTACCATTTTTACAGTTTATATTGATTTTCTCAATACACTTGAGAGTGCACAAATCGGCCTGCGGGATCGACGCCTCTTTTCCGGGATAGAAGAAAATGTCCAATCCATTACTCTAGCAAAACCTGGCAGTGGCTCTGTTTTACTGCAAAAGCTGGAGAACGGGACATGGCAGGTTGGTTCTCGAGGAGCTGACCAATCTCTTCAAACGATGCCAGGGGATGTCACTATCATTACAAATTTTCTTCGCAAACTTCTCTGGTTAGATGCTTTACCCGATATAGGTTTTGTCAGCGATGCACCTTCTGCCGCAGATCTTGAAAAATATGGTCTCGAGTTACCTCTCTGGAGAGTCGATGTCTCCTCAAAAAAACAATCACCGGATGCACAAGAGACCGAAGAGGAATCTGACGAAATTGATCTCCTATTAGAAAGCATTGCCTTTGGTCTGTTTGAAGGAGTGGGGACGAATCACGTCTATGCCAAGATGAGTCATTCCCCCTCGGTTTATCTTCTCGATTCAAGTATTTTAAGGGACCTGAGAACAACCCCTAATCACTACCGTAATCGCCTACTCCCAGGAATCCCCGAGGGTGCAAAAATAAATACCTTCAAGATCACAAACCTGCAAGATGAAGAAGATATCCTCTCCATTCAAACAACTGCAGAAGAAACGTCATGGGAAAACGAGTTAGCGAAGCTTGATGAAGCTCAACAAAAGGCCATTATCAATCTAAGACAATCATTGGAAACATTTGAGGCAAAAACCTTTCTCCATAACGAATTCACCGCCTCTATTGATTTTGCAGGCAAGACTCAGCCCTGGAGTTTTCTTCTTGAAGCTTCCATAACTCCCCCAGGAGGAGACGGGACTCAAACCATTCCTTTTTCTCTTCACCTTTCAGAAACTGCAGGAGGAACGACTTTGTTAGCAGGTTCGGCGGAACTAAACCTTATCTTTGAAACAGAGCAAAATTTTCTGGACGCCTTTACGACTATTGTCTCTCAAAGGCCCGAACCGGAAACAATTGAAACCCCAGAGGAACAAATGGAAGAAACGTCTTCTTTGGAAGAAAACACACCTCCAGCAAAGGTGGAACGTGAAGAAGAAATCGAACGGGAGAATCCTCTCATTGCGACACCTCCTTCTCAATAAATTCCTCCTGCCAGTAGATTCTCATGTCTTCAGACCGGCCCTTTCCAAAAATGACCACTTTCCGGTTACTTTGCGGGAAGACCTTTGGCCTATGTGGCTGTTTTTTCAAATATCTTCTCGTTTGCATCTTTGTTCTCATTGCCTGCCTCCTTTTTTATACCTGGTCTAAAGAAGAGATGACAGTTCCCAGGTTTATCCTGCAAAACATTGAAAAAAGACTAGAACGAGAAGGTCTTCGAGCTCAAATGGGTGAAGTTCATTTTGATCCTTCGGGAACCATAATGATAAAAAACATAAGGATGTATTCATCTGTTGACGACGAACCTATCTTAAAATGTAAGATGGCATTGATCGATCTAAATGTAGCAAAACTATTCTTTCGCGAAATTCATGCGGATAGGATTGAAGCATCAGGGGTTGAACTTTTTTCACCTCCTCAACGCACCCTTTCCGGCATCAGAGAAAAAATTTTATCGAATACCCACTTTTCCTTGGAACACAAAAATGATCGCTGGATAATCAAGAAATTTATCACTCAATTAGGAGCACTTAAAGCCAAAATCCATGGAGCAATCCGAACTTATTCTCCTAAAATTGAAAGCGAAGACATGAGCTTCTCACACTATCTGGGCCAATTTATCCAATTGTCCCCAGAACTAATGAAAATTCGGGAACATTTTTCTTACTTTAAAGATCCAATTCTCACGATAAAAGTTAAACCTTGGGGAGTCCATTCATTCATTGCAGACTTTGCCTTCACCTCGAACAGCTATCAAAAGCCAACTCTTCCAGAAATATCGGCAATTCATTTTTATGGAACAGGAAATTTCCAACTGCCTCTAAAAGGCAATCTCCATATATCGGGCTCTGTTGGCTTTATTCAAAAAGACGGAACAGAGATCAGCGGCCTTAAGATGGCGGGACAGTGGAAATCACTCCCCAACAAAGAAAACCCATGGCCCGATAATCTACAATGGAGCACAACCAAGATCTCGAGTCATAGGACAACAGTTCATTCACCATACGGAAATCTTGTTGCGACTAAGCAGTCCAAGATTTTTAATCAACTTTCGTTTCTTTTTGGCAATCAACCCATCGGAGCCACAGCTTCTCTTGATCTTGAAAATAAATCAGGAACTCTTTCTTTTGAAGGACAGGCTGGCAAAAACTGGTTGGAACTGGCGAGCAAAACGATAAATCAGGATCTTGCACAATACGCGGACCTAACCACCAAGCCGAATTTCACCGCACGCGTGGACCTTCAATCCGACTGGAAATGGAGCCGAGTAGACTTTAGCCTCAAATCCGGCCCTATTATCGCAAAAGGAGTGCCTCTAGAAAATGGCTATGTCACCGGAACCGTGACACCGGAACGATTCGATGTAAATACACTCGAACTTAAAAACAACAAAACTTTCATTTCAGGTTCTTACTTTAACCTCTTTTCAACGAAAGACTATCGATTCCTTTTCCGAGGTAACTTTCATCCATTGACACTTTCTCCCTGGTTTAAGGATTGGTGGGAGCAATTCTGGCAAAACTTCTCATTTTCCCCTCAAGGAGCCAACTGTGACATCAGTATACAAGCTAGGCGCAAAAATCCTTCCTACACATTAATAACCGGAATCACCGATTCATATGATCTATCTATCAAAGGAGTTTCTTTTGACAGACTCAGAAGCAAATTTCTCATCAGATCAAACTACATTGACCTTTACGATATTACTGCATTCCGGCCTGAAGGCAAACTGACAGGAAATTTTCAGCTGCAATATGAAAAAGGGAAAAAAATCCCTGTTTTACAAACCTTCGATATCGATTCAACAACTGATCTCAAACAAATTGCCCAGCTTTTCGGAAAAGCTGGTGTCAAAATGTTGTCTCCATATGGATACAATATTCCTCCAAAGGTTCAATTGGAAGGTTCTGTCCGCCAAAAAGACGCTCGGTATGACTCATCATTTGATTTATTAATCGATACGCCACATAGCTTTACTTTTAATAATTTTCCACTCACTCGTTTAACAACTCCTGTTTTTATACGAAACAAAGAAGTTGATTTACCGAATATCCATGCCGGTTTTGCCGGAGGTGATTTAATCGGAAAAGCTCACGTTCAAGACAAAGATCTCAACTTCCAACTGACTCTTAAAGAAGCGAATTTCGAAGAATCTGTTGATCTAATTTCCAAATACTTTGCGACTAAAGAAACCACCGATACCAACCATAAAATTTTATTTCCTGAGAGCGAACTCGGAGGGAAACTTGATTTATCTCTGGCCGCTAAAGGGCTCCGCGGAGACCCACTGAGTTTCACTGGCAACGGAAGGATAGATATAACGGAAGCCGAATTAGGTAAAGTGCACGTTTTTGGTCTTCTTTCGGAAATCCTCCAATCAGTTATGTTAAAATTCAGTACGCTTCAGTTCACAGAAGCACATAGCGACTTCAATTTGAATAAAGATCACCTTTTTTTTCCTGATATTCGCATGAAAGGACCTTTAGCCTCTATCAATAGCCAAGGCACTTACTCTATGGCGGCAAGGACACTTGATTTCCGGGCAAGAGTTTTTCCTTTCCGCCAAAGTAAAACACCTATTTATGCTCTCGTTGGGGTTATTACCAATCCATTTTCCTACGTTCTTGAAGTGAAATTGACAGGCACATTCTCCGATCCCAAATGGCGCATGCTGGTCATCCCCGGAGCATTTGAAAAAACAAACACACAAAGCCCCGACACAACGGAAACAAACTCTGCCGTCATTCCCAATGAAAAAGAATTATCCTCTCCCTAAAAGACTATCTAAGAAAGAGTTTAGAAAAAATCATTTTTCAATTAAAGCAGCCAATTCATTGGCCAAAGCTTTATCGCAGGCCAAATTTTCTCTCTGGAAAGGATCTCTTTCCATATCAAAAATGACCCACGGTTTTCCATTTTCCTGCCATGCAGCTAAATAACGAAGCGTCCTGATTCCCTTCCATCTCCTGTTACAATTAGGTGGATACGGTGGAATCGACGGCATGCTTAAAGGCACACCTGGCAACCTCACATCCTGTTGTTCTTTAGAAAAGAGAGAAGAAGAGAAATCTACTGTATCCACTCCATCTAAACTCTTTCCTCCCGCCAATGCTGCAGTTGTAGAATGAATATCGACTAAACTGACAAGCGCTCTATCCCGCAAACCGGGAGAAATTCTCTCCGGCCAATGCACCAAAAGAGGCACACGAATAGACTCCTCGTAGGGCCATCCCTTGCGAAAAACTCCCTGTGATCCATGCATATCTCCATGGGTTGACGTAAAGAAAAGGATCGTTTTCTTATCCAATCTAGATTCTTTCATAAACTGGAATAAATTTCCCAACGCTCTGTCGGTGGCTTCGATATGAGCATAATAACCTGCTAATTCACTGCGTACTTTCCTCTCACATTCTCCTCCAAGAGGAATGTTTTTCCTCAACACGAGTTGCTTCTCTTCCTTTGCGATAATACCATTTGCATCTTCTTGGTAGGGAGGGTGAGGTGATTCCAGACTCAAAACGGTAAACCGAGGTTTCTCAGCCGGTTTTTTCAAGTGGTTGATCACAGATTGAACAAGCACATCCGATTGATAGCCCTCCTGTTTTGTAGGAGTGCTAAAATTCGAACCGTGCAACCAGGGGTTATTTATCTGAAACCCACTCTCAAATCCTTCCCAAAAATGAAATCCGCCACGCCGGTCAGGCGGAACAACAATTCGAGCATGAGCTTCACCCACCACGGGATCTTTCTGGCTCCTCTTATACAAATGCCACTTTCCTATAAAGCTTGTCTCATAGCCAATCTTCTCCATCTCATGCGCAATCGTGTAGGTATGCACAGGTAATGGGTCAAAATAATCACTTACTCCATTTTCCGGAGAAAGACGCCCCGTCAACAAAGCAGCCCGCGCAAAAGGTCCAAAAGGATGATTACTGTAAGCCTGCGGAAAATTAGCTGATTCAAGCGATAATTGATCCAAAAAAGGGGTACAAGCATTTTTGTCTCCAGCATAACCAGTTGCTTGTCCTCTCCACTGAGTTGTCACAACCCAGATAATGTCTGGTTGATTATCAACTATAACCGACATCTCTATTGCAACTGAGGAGGCAAACGATTCAGACGAGATTTCATCATGTTTAACGCTTTACTTGTCTCCTGGGTAACAATCTCTTCCCCAAATTTTACCTCTTCAACAGTAAGAAAACTATCAATCATCACACAATAGCTATTATTTACCATAATACCCAATAACTCGCCTGCTTTACTAAAAACAAGATCACCTCTTGAGGGAGAAAATTCACCAAAAATACGACTAAAAATCTTTGATTCCATCTTCACATAACCGGGAGTTTCCGCATCCAGCTTAAAAACAGTTTCACCGTAATAATTTCCATCTCCATCAACCAAAACCGCCTCTTCAAATTTAAAAGGCTCATTCACCAACGAATAAACATCAACACCCATAAAAGCAGCTGTTCCCTCCTTAACTTCTGCCACAACAATCCGAGGATCCAGATCTAGAAACTGTAAACCTTCAATCGAAAACATTTCGTCTGTTCGCATGAAGAAACCTTGTAAACTGCCCCAATCAACCGCAATACCCCTCAACGACAACACAGAATCTTCTACGTGAAAGATAGCATATATCTTATCATCTTTCTGGACGAGGACTGTCTTCGTTGACTTTTCACGTGTTACCGGCCCAAGAAAAGTGGATCGGAAGCCTTTAAATTCTACCTGTATTCTATTTTCCTGAAAGGAATTAAAGAGTGTATTTGCATTAACGGGAACATTGGACAGTATGTCTTCCCTCAAACCTGCCGATTGGTCGACTAAATCAGATACCCCTTCAGCTAACTTACCCGTTTGTTCCTGCAGTTTAAGCTTCTCTTCTCGAACAATAGCCACCTCTCCTTTCAGTTCCTCAACATTTTCTTTCAAGAGCGCCCGTTCCGCCTGAACAATATTCACCTGCGTATTCAAAGTTTGAACCTCATTCAGAGCAGCGTCCTTTTCGTTTTTTAAAACATCCACATTTTTCAGCAACTGTTCTTTCATTTCTTTTTCCCTGGCCAGCTCTTCTTGGAGTTTTCGCGATTGAGCTCGCATCATCTCCATTTCCTCCGAGGTCATCGCCAATTTTTTCTCTAATACCTCCGCACCGGAGCGCGCTTGCCTTTCTCTACTGCTCATGAGTTCAACCTCTTCGGTCTTTTCAGTAAGCTCACTTTCAAGCAGAGCAAGCTGAGCCTCTCTCTGAGCCACCAGACGTTCTCTTTCAGCAATCACCTCATTTTTTTGGACCAGTTCCTCGTGAACAATTTCTAATTCCTCTCCTATCTCAGATTTTTCTTTCTGTTCTTGTTCCAGAGAGACTTGCATAACTGCCAATAGATCTTCGTCCCCCACCGGAACATCTGGTCGAGGTTGTTCAGGGGAAGCCAGAGGTGGCGGCATATCCGATACGAGTTGCTCGTCAACCTTCTCCCACCTCGTTAAAGCAAGAAGGTTTAAAAGAAGAAAATCACAGAGGATCAACAGTAACGTTTTATTCATTGGAAATTAGTTAGGGATATCTAGAGCACTTTTTTATTCCATTCACCTATTTCTCATCAGTGATGTGACTCCATCTCACTCACTTCAATCAAACGAGTTTTGTATGGGCGGACATTCCTAATTTTGACAAAGGCAACACAGAGAATCCCCAGAAGATTGGATGTATACGCCGCCAGTAAATTGGCTTCAATCCATCCAAGAACCTGTAAAACTAACGCAGCACTTGTTCCCGCAATGCCTACGTAGAGACCACTATCAAAAAGATTCTCTTCATTTTCCATCAATCGCAGCTTCACCAGATGGGGAACTTCCTTGCGGTCAATTTCGTTTATCTTGTTGATACAAATCAAATAAACGAGCAGCTGTAAGATGAAAAAGAACAGAATCGAAAGGATCGTTGCAACATCCATGGTATATCCTTGAGTTGAGGGTGTGTTTATCAGTGTTTGAGAAGTACTTCCAATAACAGGAATTACTATCTTAAATTCATAACCGGATAACTGACTACCACGAGCCAGATAAGGTTCATTCAGCAGAATAAGTAGAAGGCAAAGAAGCAAGGCCCCCACTCCCCTACGGATATTGGCAAAAGCCGGGAAACTTGTGAACCGGGCAAGACCAGTTACCAAATCAAAAGCCCAAAAAAGGAAGAAAGCACCGAAAAAATAGAGAAGGTATTTAACAACAAGAGCCAGCATTGGCTCTCTCAAGGCAAAACTGATCACCTGATTTACTCCCGGAGAACTTCTGCCTTGCTCTCCTTTCATTTCCATCACGATTTCTCCTGCCGGTGGCAGCTGGTGGCGCAATAATAACATCACACTGCCCCTTCCCTTGCTCAAAGCATAGCGCAACGCTTCTCGACCAGTCTCTCCATAGGCAATAAGATATTCTAGCACCCCTTCGGGATCGCCAGAAAAGACCGCTGTGGCATACACCACGTCGATCTCTTCTTTTGACATCACTCGAACTAAAGAAGCAATCTTCTCCAATGTCTCCAATTCAACGACCCTTTTCGTCAATTCACTCAACTGTCCCCAGTTATAAAGCCTCCCCAACGTCAGCATACTCAAATAAAACGACTCTAATTCCTTCGCATCACCCGAATTAACAGCTCTCTGCGCCATTCCCCCCAAAACTCGAGCCGCTGATCCACTGAATTTATTCTCCTGCAATAACATCGAGATCAATAAGACCGTCGCATCCAACGGTTGTCCTGCTGCACTGAAAGAAGGCATGAATTTTTGGTAAGACGAAAGCTCCCGAGTTGCCAATAAAGCCTGAACTCGACGATCTCTCGATTTTTTCAACAATGCATCAATATTCTCCCTCTGCTCTCTCGGCAAAAAGTGGACGATTGCGCCCTCCTCAAGTGGCAGAGTATTCATGACATCATCAGTAAAAACCTGCTTTACCCCAGGATCCCATTCACCCCATACCCACAAGTCCACATCGACTGCCGCAAATTCTTGAATCTGCTTTTTCAGCGAATTCACTTCAGGAGACATGGTGGCGTTCACTCCTTCAGCCACAACCATGGCAGCACCCAAATGGCCCGCATTCACAAGTTCCAGGATAAAACTTTCGACCTGATCAGAGCTTTTTCCAGCTTCTTTAATAAGAACCAGAGGCAACGATTTGAATTGCGACGGAATAAATAGCCCCGCCACGATCATGATAAATCCAATAACAATCAGAGTAATCCCTTTACCCCTACCAATCGAACCCATCTTCACATGATCAGATCCCATATCGTATCACCTTAGAAGAAAACCAAGTTCGACTACAATTTTATTTGCCCAGTGCATTCCTTAATCGCTAGCTTCATTCTTTCGACATGGCCATCCTGAAAATTGTTCATTATGGAGATCCAATTCTCCATAAAAAAGGGAAAAACGTTTCCTCCTTCGATCCTTCTTTAGCTCTATTAGCCAAAGATATGATTGAGACCATGCATCAGGCAGAAGGGATAGGATTAGCTGCTCAACAAATTGGCAAAGATCTTCAGTTCTGTGTCGTAGACCTTCGGGAAGCCGACGCTGAATTTACCTACACCTACGATGGAGGCACCCCTCCCATGGACCTTATTAA
>JANQKU010000073.1 GCA_028280955.1 Opitutaceae bacterium | reverse complement strand
TAACGAAGCCCGTTCTAGGCGGAAACAAACTGATTGGCAGAATGTTCCCATTGCCAAACCAGAGGTTTTGGGAATTCAAGTCACCGATCCCGTCTCTCTTAAAAAAATTGTTCCTTTTATTGACTGGTCCCCGTTTTTTCATGCATGGGAACTGCGCGGACGATACCCACAAATACTTAAAGACCCCATCGTTGGTGAACAAGCATCCACACTCTTTGCCGATGCTCAAAAACTACTGGATCGAATCGTTAAAGAAAACCTTTACACCGCTAAAGCTATCTCAGGGTTTTTCCCTGCCAACAGTATTGGTGACGATATCCAGATATACGCTGACGAAGATAGAGCTCAGCTTCTGACAACTTTCTGTACTCTTCGACAACAAACACATAAGACCAATGCGAAAGAAAACTTTTCACTGGCAGACTTTATTGCGCCAATCGAAAGCGGTCGAATTGACTACTGTGGTTGTTTTGTTGTGACTGCTGGTCATGGTATAAAAGAACTCGCTGCTGAATTTGAATCTGAACACGATGACTACCATGCGATTATAGCGAAAGCTCTCGGTGATCGTTTAGCAGAAGCCCTGGCAGAACTCATGCACAAACAAGCACGAGAAAACTGCCTCTTTGGTCAGGAAGAAGAACTAACAAATGAAGAACTAATCAAAGAAAAGTATAGAGGTATTCGCCCTGCTCCCGGCTATCCTGCCTGCCCGGATCATACAGAAAAATGGAAGCTCTTTTCCTTGCTCAATGCTTCTGAAACAATCGGTGTCTCTCTGACTGAAGGGCTTGCCATGACACCGGCAAGCTCTGTCAGCGGATTCTATATAAACCACCCCGAAGCTAAGTACTTTGCCGTTGGCAAAATTGGTCGAGATCAAGTTGAAGACTATTCTCTGAGAAAAAAGATGCCTCAACGGGATGTGGAAAAATGGCTGACACCAAACATTGATTACGAACTATGATAAACCTCATTGCAACTCTAAGAAGCTGTCTAAAATACCCTCCTCTTAAATGCCCACTTTAATCAAAAAACCCACCATCATCGAAGCCGCCGGAAACAAGCCGAAAAAAATCGAAGAATTTATTGGAAAAGTTAATACTGATAATAGCCAGATAAGCATCGCTCGCATGACCTCTCCAGGTGGCTGGACCGAACCAGCTCAATCGCCTGAGTTTGACGAATATACCATCGTTCTCACTGGAACACTCGTCGCAGAGCATAAAGAAGGTTCCCTGAGAGTTAATGCAGGAGAAGCCATCCTGACCAAAGCCGGAGAATGGGTACGCTATAGCACTCCAGAACCCGAAGGCGCTCAGTACATTGCCGTATGCTTACCCGCTTTCACTCCGGATTCAGTCCATCGAGAAACTGAATAACGACTCTAGGGAATGTCTGGAAATTTATTTCCGAGCTGGGTGATCCCCGAATAAGATTTCAAAACCTATTCCCACATGTAAAGCCCCTCTTCGGCTATCATGTATGCCGTCTTTTGGCCACGTCATACCACCAAGGATTTCTCCAAAAAACCATTCGCGAAACATCTGCTGACGATAAACCGCACGAAACCCATACTCTCGCAAAGAAACCTTATTATCCGTTTCCCCCTCCGCCATGAGTAAATAAGCCATCGCCTTATTTTCTCCAATATTTTGGTACAAAGTGAGTGTCGATTCCCAGTCCACTCCTCTAATACTTTCACCATAAGTACCGGCATTCGTCCAGCGTAACAAAAAGTTGCCGTTTAAGGTACGCTCTAAATCCAAATTCGTCGTTGTTCCAAAACCATCACGTGATTTCCAAAAAACAGTCTGCCGGACTCTCATCATGCTCTGATCATTAAAGTGATGAAGAAAACCATAGCGAGCTCTGACATAGGGGTTAACTGGCGTTGAAAATCTGATTCCCGCCCCAAAGCGAATCCGGCCCGATTCTGAAATAGAGGGAGCATAACCCACCCCCGCAATCCAGTCATCATCATCTGACGACGGAATCGCTCCCCTTAAACCATTATCCATATCACTTCGACCTTCCAAATAACTATCCGAATCTCCCTTCATCAAAACGGCATCTACTCTATCTCGAAAATTTTCCAAACTCGTCTTAGCCTTCAATCTTCCCGATATTTTAAATCCGTCACGGTTCTTCCAGATGATCCGTGTCGAAACTCTCCCATAAGTATCCCCCCGTTTATTTTCAGAATCTCCAAAAAAACCATCAAACCACCTGACTGAATTATCAATACTCCAATGAATTCCATCCTGCATCCAATCAATGAAAGCCGGCTCCGGCTCTACCGCTTCAATCGTAGCCTCAACTTCCGAAGAATTTATCGATTCCTCTACAGCTGTCGCAAATCCACAAACGGGAAACACCCCAACGACCATAAACATTAAGCCACTGAAACAAAAAATGAAAATTTGTCTTAAGATATTTAGGTCTCCGGCAAAAATTATCATGGTATCGTATTCATATTCTTTTCTATTTGTTACCACTAAAGTATCTGATAGCGCTCCTCGACAATCGAATTTTCCATACTGACCTCCTCTTCGAAGAGCTGTTCTCCTGAAAGTGTCATTGAAGCCACTCTTAAAGCTTCCTCTAAAGCTGCTAGATAATGGGCAAAGCCCTCACTTCCTTTTTTTGTTAATGAGATAATTTTTTTAGGTCTAGACGATGTTGGGTCTCTCCGACTCGTTACAATCTCCTCTTCTTCCAGAGCCTTCAAATGCCTGTTTAGATTTCCATCTGATAAATCACATATCTCTTTCAACTGACTGAAAGATAATCCAGAGGACTGCCTCGATGTCGCCAAAGCAGATACTAAAGCCAAACGCTTCGGCTCATGGTAAACTCTGTTTAAATCTGAGAAAGAAGAGGCAAAAGATCCATCGAGCATACCCATAAGAAACAAACTATCTCTATACTTTGCAATAGAAAGTTGCTCCATTCACATAATTGAATCTCCCGGAATCAACAAATCACTTCACCCGATGCAGATTCCCTACATTCTCCTTTCCATTACCAAAAGATCCAGCAAACGGTTCTTCTTCTGTAGACCACTACTACCTTGACAGAAAAACAGAGTAAATCTAGGCAGAAGCAAGGTTTTCGGCGTCACACGGTCATACAAGTTTAAAGCAGAATTCAGAGGCAATCATTTGATCTTTTTCAACACTCATTCACATCCCAAATTATGAGCCATTCAATCAAACTGGGCATTCTCGGCACTGGAAGAATCTCACGGATTATTTTGCCTATGTTACCCAAAGAAACCATCACACTGGCCGGTCTTTTTGATGTGAATACTGAATCAGCAGAAGCTTTATCCAAGGATCTAGATGGTATCCCTATTTTCGAAAGTTCAGAAGCCTTAATCCATTCGCCAAATATCGAAGCCATCTACATTGCCACACCGCCCGATTCACATGCACCACTCATGCGTCAAGCGGCAACTGCAGGCAAGCACGTGATTTGCGAAAAACCTTGGGTATTACATGGCAATGAAGCCAAGACAACAGTCTCGGCACTCAAAGAATTTACGGATATCAAAATCGGCTGCTGTTCAGCCCGTTTCCGATTCAACCCAGCAGCAAATTTGGCTGCTGATTATATCCAAAATGGAAAGTTGGGAAAACTTCGTTACGTGCGCATTCTTTCAGACACCACTCCACCATTAAATCTTGATAAACTTCCACCATGGAAACGCGTTTCAGGAAGTGCTGGTGGCGGACTTGCCGCAGACTGGTGTGTTTATGAACTCGAATGGCTACGCGGCACACTGGGCGAACTTTTTGATCCCATAGAAGTCACTTCAGTCTTTGATGACTGGAAACGCGAAGGAACCGACTTAGAGAGTTCTTACCAAGTCAGCATTCGTTGTGGCTCTGGAGTAAAGATCTTACTCACTCGCACTGCTCAAGTTGGTCCGCCGGAACATATCGTTCAATTGCGGGGCGAAGAAACTGGGCTCGATGTTCCCTTTGCCCCCGATTCTTCCATAGAAACGGCCATCCATTATACTCTTGATAGTGAAGGTAAGATAAAAGGCACTACATTAAAAGACACTCAACCTGATTGGGAACAGATTTTAATGGGGCCCATTGTAGACCTTGCTCAAGCTGTTCGATCAGACCATGACCCCATCGCTCCAGCTGCATCACAGTTACTGATTCATCATGTCCTTGACGCCATTTACGCCTCTGGGAAAAGCCGATTACCAGTGACCCTTTAAAACAGAAAGATTCAAACCAATGTGGAATCTATTTCCTTTTGATAATTACTTCCTCGAAGTCGACCGCAGCTATACTATCCCTGCAATCTGGGATTTGGTCAAAGAAAAGGGTTACGATAAAATTTACATTTCGATCAATGACAATACCTGGGAACGGGCCTTGGCCATCCGTGGTCAGCGCAAACGAACTGGATTAGGTCTGGCCGCCGTCTATACAGTTCTGCAAATGAATCAACCAAACTTTGGTTCAGAACACAATGTCTCCGACTTGATGGATTGTCTGGATACAGGTGATACACTGGAACTGGCCATGAGCATGGGTTGGGAATTCGATCTATCTGATCCAAAACACGACGATCTCGCCCTGGAAATTCTCAAACCCATTCTGGAAACAGCTAAACATCGTGGTATCCAAATCTCTCTTTACCATCACTTGGGTTTTTGGATGGAACGTATCGAAGACTGTGTTCGTATCGCCAAGAAAATCGATGATACTACCTTAGGGGTAACTTTTTGTGGTTACCATTGGTACGCAATCGACGGTAAAGATCTGATCGGAAAGCTTCAATTGGCCACACCCTACCTGAAAAAAGTGAATCTCTGCGGCAGTCGAAAAAAATCAAAAGATTCTGACTTTCCTCTACCCTATACGATTGAACCGGTTGGTGCCGGTGATTTTCCCCTGAGAGACTTTTTAGCCGGCCTCAAGAAAATCGGCTACACTGGTGACGTAGGGTTCCAAGGCTACATGATCAGAGGTATCCCAACGGAAACTCTGCAACAATCCATTGAAAAATTTCGCCAGGCGGTGCATGAGACAATCACAAATTAAAACACTCTAAAATGGTCTTTTCATCACCAAAGGATCTGTCTGAACCAGAGTAAGCAATTCCTTTTCCTTAATCCCGGATACAGCATAGCGTCGACCAACTGCATTATTATGATAATCAACCTTACTGGCAAGAGCTGAAGATTCATAGGTGGCACCAACCTCATGAGCATCCGTGACGATTTCTGCAAACTCTGGGCCAAATTCATTTGTTAAGAGAAAACTCCACAGGACATGCCTATACGCATCCTTGGGAACTCGCCTGTCCCTGCGGTAAGCCTCCAAAGCCACTCGATGTGCATATTCCTTTATTTGCAGTAAAATCGGCGCCTGCAAAGGGTGTGTGGCTACTAGATCAATTTCTGTTTCAGTCAGACGTTGGGAATAACTTTCCGAGATATATTCGACATCATTGCGATCCAAAAAAATGACAGTTTGTCGCCCCAATGCAGTCGAAAGAACATGGGCTGTCTGGCGGGAACTACCGACCATAAAAGAGACTGTTCCATAGACATTTGCCGAAATCTCGGCGCGGCCATTTTTTAACAGATCAGACAGTGAATTCAATGCCCGCTGGATGCTCTCTTTCGGATGTAAAAGATTGAAATCAATTTCTACTCTCAATCTACCTCCAGTTAGACTTTCTTGAAATCTATCCCTAAACTCAGAAATTGAGCCATCCGGAAGATCATTTAGAGATTGAAGCTGAATTTCATTTGCCTCTACCACAATGCGTCTCAGCAGAGGATCTTCGATCGAACAGGAAAGTTCTTCCACCTGAAAACGAAATTTTCGGAGTCGGCCACCACTCATGTCGCTCAGAGATAATCTCAAAAAACCATCAACTCTTCCCCATCGAACTGAATTGAATGATGAGAGCGAAGATTCACCGACACTTATTTCATCAAAACTGACTCCTTTTAAGACCGGAAGTGTTTCCAGACGTGGGAGGACGCCATCTGTCCACCGATCCAACAACAACGCGACTGTCAAGTAGCTCCCTCCAATGAAAAAGATACCAACGATAAATAAGATGAAAACCAGTCTCTTCACAGGATCAATCCAGTAACTCTATTTCAGAAGCCTCACGGAGCTCAATTCGGAAAAGCAAAACAAACAGCTAGAAGCCTTTTCGGACAGTTTCCTAAAAAATCGCTCCTTCGACAAACCCTCCTTCTGAATGCCACAATAATTTAGGGCCTCTCTCAAGGCCAACAATTTGCCCACTCTGACGCTCATGAGGATAGCCTAAGCACTGTGCGACATAACGAACCCCATCAATAACACGGTCTCTATTTCGATGCTGATGGCCATAGACATGTACCGAAGCGGCTATTTTACGAATCTGCTTATCCAAACCTTTGCACCCCGCCACTCTACTAAAATTAAAACCCGGATTGGCATCGCGGAACGACTGTTCCAATGGATCGCCCTTTTTGCCATTGCTCAGTATGAGTTCTTTTCTCGGAAGGAAGTGGCTGAGTGTCACAACTGGAGCATCGTAATTTTGGTGCAAATACACCTCATTCTTTTTGTGAAAAAAATCTGCCACACGTTCTCCCTTTCTCAGGGGACCCCATTGAGTATAATGAGAGTCTGCCCATCGCTCAAGACCTGAATCCTCTTCTTTCTTCTGCATAAACAAAGAATCTTCTCCTTCTTCTGGTCTAACATACCATGAATAAAGAGGTACTACCCAAAGGGATTGTTTATGTCCTGAAAACCGTTTGGGTTGTGTTTTAATGCCCAAACGTTCACAAAGAGAACAGACCTTCTCAAACTTGGAAATTGAATTGCTTTGCTCTTCTGGGTGAACCCAAAGGTCATGATTTCCCGGAACATAAAAGACGGAGCTAAACTTTTGGGCGACAATCTCGAAGGTTATCTTGAGACGTTCCATCTTATGACTGATATCTCCTGCTAGAAGGAGAACATCATTTTTATGCGCCGTTCCATCTATCGCTCTGAGCCAATCCAGATTTTCTGCATAATCAACATGTACATCGGAAAGTGCATAGACCCGAATCACTCTCTTATCATTCATTTCCACTCCTCATCTACCCTACAAAATCTATAAATTTTTCAACCCCATTACCCCAAACCTTTGAGAAGGTATATCTCAAAAATTCTCATTCTCAAACAAAAAAGCTCCGTTCAATGAACGGAGCTCTCTAGAAATCTTGGATGGAAGTAAAGAAAACTCTCTTTTATTGGCAAGCTTCGCACTCTTCTCCATTGCGCATGGCTTCAATACTACAGGCTACTTTTTCCGCTTCTGTATAAGTCTTCTTTTCGGACTGCTCTGCACTCATACTGCCTTTGACAATCTTTTTCACACCCACGGTCGCTTTCTCAATGTTAGAGGCACCCAGTGTTCGCAAATAATAGGTCGTTTTAAGACCCTTGCGCCAAGCAGCACGATACATGTGAGAAAGCAGCTTTAAATCTGGATCACCCAGGAACAGGTTTACAGATTGTGACTGATCGATCCACTTTTGCCGCCTTGCGGCAGCATCAATAAACCAATTATAGTCGATATCAAATGCCGTCAGGTACTTTTGTTTCAAATCTTCGGGAATACCTTCAATATCAGCCAAAATACCATCAAAATACTTGAGATTATCCACCATTTCCTGATTCCACAAATCACGCTTCTTCAAATCACGCACCAAGAACTGATTTAAAACAATAAACTCACCCGACAGATTACTCTTTACAAAAAGATTCTTATAAGCGGGCTCAATACACGGTGATGTCCCAGTGATATTTGAAATTGTTGCCGTCGGAGCAATGGCCAGAACATTGGAATTTCGCATCCCTTGTCTGGCAATTTTCTCTCGCACCGGAGTCCAGTCCATCTTTCCTCCACGCGGAACCTCCAGCGTAACGCCCCGTTCATCTTCAAGTAAGTCAAGCGTATCCTGAGGTAAAAGCCCCCGATCCCATTTCGAGCCCTTATAAGTTGAATAGGCGCCTCTTTCTGCAGCCAGATCACTGGAAGCTTCATACGCATAATAGGCAATTGCCTCCATAAATTCATCGTTAAACTCAACGGCTTCCTGAGAGGCAAAAGAAACACCACGGCGATAAAGAGCATTTTGAACTCCCATGACCCCCATCCCTATGGGACGGTGCCGTTCGTTAGAACGTCTGGCGGCTTCTGTTGGATAAAAATTAATATCAATCACGTTATCCAAAGCACGCACCGCAATCTGGATCGTCTCTCTCAGTTTGTCATGGTCGATATTGCCATCTTCATCCAAATGTGAATCCAAAACAACACTTCCAAGGTTACAAACCGCCGTCTCATCCTGTCCTGTGTTTAAGGTAATCTCGGTACAAAGGTTTGAACTATGGATAACCCCCGCATGATCCTGAGGGCTTCTCACATTACATGGGTCCTTGAAGGTGATCCACGGATGACCTGTCTCAAAAAGCATTTTCAGAATGCGTTTCCAGACATCAATTGCTGGAACTTTCTTTCCTTTTATTTTTCCTTCATCAGAGAGACGTTCGTATTCAAGGTATTTTTCTTCAAATTCCTTGCCATAAACATCGTGTAAATCCGGGACTTCACTAGAACGGAAAAATGTCCATTGTTCGCGACTTTCCATGCGCTTCATGAACAAATCCGGAATCCAGTTTGCCGTGTTCATATCATGGCACCGCCTGCGGTCATCTCCAGTGTTTCGACGCAATTCTAGAAATTCATACAAGTCGTTATGCCAGGTTTCCAGATAAGCACATCCTGAACCGCGTCGTTTTCCGCCCTGGTTAACTGCAACCAACTGATCATTGTGCAATTTAAGGAAAGGAATAACACCCTGGCTTTCACCATTCGTTCCATTGATATGGCTGCCAGTTCCTCGAACGGAAGTCCAACTACCACCTAAACCACCAGCCCATTTTGACAAATAGGCATTCTCTGCGATCCCCCTTTGCATAATACCCTCAATCGAATCATCCACCCAATAGAGATAGCAGGAAGATAATTGCGAGTGCAATGTGCCTGAATTAAAGAGGGTTGGCGTGGAAGAACAAAACCGTCGACCTTTATAAAGTTCATAAAGTGCAACGACCTTGCTTTCTGCCTCCGTCTCTTCTTCAACAAAAAGTCCCATTGCGACCCGCATCCAGAAAATTTGAGGTGTTTCTATTCGTTTGGAAGGAGTGGATACCTTGTCTACAATCAGGTAACGATCATAGAGAGTCTGAATCCCTAGAAAATCAAATTCCAAATCAGCCGATGGATCCAAGGCTGCTGCTAATTTTTTAAGATCAAAATCTAATAATTTTGGATTCAAACGCTTAATAGAAATAGCATGCTCCAGATACTTTTTTAGATATTTCTGGTGAATCGACTTCAGACTGCCAATCCCATCTCGAATAATATCCCATCCCAGAACTTCCTCATAGATATAAGATAGCTGAATACGACCCGCAAACTTGGCAAAATCTGCATCTTTCTCTATCAACGTCTTAGCATTGAGAACGATCGTATCTTTGAGCTGACTTTCCGTAATGTCATCAAAAATAGACCGACGCAATTCCACCTCAATCTCATCTGCCGTTAAACACAAATCCAACCCAATTGAGGCAAATTCGATCCTCTTCTTTAGATCAACACCATCCCAGAAACTAGATTCTCCATTGGGTAGATTAACCACCACCATGGAGTTTTGTTCCGGTAGCTCTTCCTCAACTTCTTCAACTGTTTCCCGATGCTTCGCTCTTCGTTCACGATAAATAATATAATGAGCCGCAATTTTAAAGTGCCCCGCACGCATCAATTCCTCCTGAACCATATCTTGAACTTCTTCAATATGGATGAAGGCCTGATTCGATTCCATAACACGTTTGGTGACTCGCAAGGCTACATCAGGCGCAGGAGAAGAATCCAATTCCAATGAAAGAAATGCCTTTCGAACGGCTATTTCGATCTTGGCTTCATTCCAGGGAACCACCTGTCCGCTACGTCGAATTAAACGAACGGGAACGGATGACTGGGCATACTCTGTCGTCATCTTTTTTGACCGATCCAGGAGAATACTCTTGGCCACATCAAAGGCATTGTTCTCCACCAGAGTCTTTTCTATGAGCACATAGAGATCATTCAAACCAACTCTAACCGGCGAATTCACATCTGCCTGCGCCAATAAATTATCCCCTACTTTACGAGCTATTTGCTCAACCCATTGCTTGTTTTCTTCTGTAAAAATATCCTGTTCCTGTCGTGAAAGAAGAACATTGGTCAGAGCTTTACCAATCGTATTGACCACTTCCTTAAGATCAAACTTCTCATCTCCCTGAGGACAAATAACCTTTATTTCCGGCTGGTCTGATGGATCTTCCTGCACAACACCTCGCCAATTATAATTGGGTTTTTGTTCATTGGGTGTCGTAACAAAACGCTTAAGGGCGAGATCCTCTTCCAGGTGGGGATTGGTCATAGTGAAGGGTGGTATAAGGGTGAGACGTAAGGGTGGTTTGAATTTTTTCTCAGAGTTCATCATCATCGACCGCACTTAAGGCAGACGATTTCTGATACTCAGTGACGCGACCTTCGAAGAAGTTTTGCTCCTTCTTAATATCCATCATTTCTGCCAGCCATGGTAACGGATTAGAAACCCCGTCGGATAACCCTGGCAGGCCCACCCCCTCTAATCGACGGTCCGCTATATAATCAATGTACTGAAGAAAATCTTCTGCCCGAAGGCCAAGTGAGTTAACTGGCAAGCAATCACTGATAAATTCCTTTTCAAGGTCTACGGCAGTTCTCATTTGATCGCGAAGCTCCTCTTTGAACTCAGGAGTCCATATTTCAGGATTTTCGTCTACTAAATCCATTAACAGAGCACGCAAAAGCTCAATATGATTGGACTCATCGCGTAAAGTGTAGCGAAACATCTGCCCAATACCAGGGAACTTGTTTTGCCGGTAAAGAGATAGGATCATCCCGAAAAGACCGTAAAACTGTGTCCCTTCCATGCATTGACCAAAGACAAACATGTTTTTGGCGAGAAGCTGCTTATTCTCCAGCTTTGTGAGATCGAGATCTCTCCGCAATGCATGCGATGTTTTTGTGACGAATTCATTCTTTTTTCGGATCGTCTCAACATCCTCAAACATCGCTTCACATTCATGGGGATTAATTCCTAATGAACTGATCATATAGAGGAGAGAATCTGCATGAATATTTTCTTCATGAGCATGACGTCCTAAAACAAGCTTGAGTTCAGGTGCTGTCACCAACTCACGAATAACATGTTGAATATTATCACCTACGATTCCTTCAGCTGCCGAGAAATAACCCACACCCATCATAATGATCCATCTCTCTACGTCACTTAAGAGGTTCGCATCATTCCATTGTTCAATGTCCTTACCCATGGGAATGTCTTCAGGTTCCCAGTGGTTAGCCTTCATTGTCCGGTATAATTCATAGGCCCACTGGTACTTTAGCGGGAGCAAATTGAAGGTCATCGTTTCACGTCCTAAAATAACTTTTTTAGCAGCAAAAACTGCTTCAGCTTTTGTCTGATCTAACGTAAATTTTTTGTCTCCAATTTGATAGGTTTTCTGCATATTGACAGTGTCTTACGGAAAAGAAGGTTATGATTTAAAAAGAAGGGAATTGATACCGAACAAACTTGAATGGATTAGACGATAAAAACTTATTAACGATTTACTAACCACAAGATAGTGTGGCTGCCTGATTGGGGAACCACTAGATATGGGGTATCAAAAAAAATCGTCAATTATTTTGATACATCCAATTAGCTTTCCTATTCAAAAATTCATGCAGAATCTTTGATGTCCATGGACTTACGTAATAAAAATATTTTCAAAAAAAAGTTTCTGTTACGAACACCTGATTTCAAAATGAATTTTATCCCCAAGGTACTACTCAGAAAACGAACCTTTTAACATCGATTTCTAGGCACAATTTCCATTTTCTTGGGAATCTTTTCCCCTCCATTTTTACCACGAAAAAGCCCTTGTTAAAATCCAATGCTCAGCGAAAAATTTCCATCATCTTTCATCCAAGATTCTCTTCTCTCGATCGACGAATGGCATCCTTACCCGAAAGCTGATGAGAGACAATTATGGGAACAACTACCTCCAGGCATTCACAAAGAGTTAGTGACACTTGGTGAAGAAAGATTGCATTTTCAATGGCCTGCCCTACCCGCCGCTTTATTTCTCGAATTTGTTCGGACAGGCAATCGCGACAACTATCAAAAGCAGTATTTCGCGAGACGATTCGTCCTCAAAGACCTCGTCCTGGCAGAATGCTGTGAAGGTAAAGAAAGGTTTATTGATCAAATCATAAATGGCCTTTGGATTATTTGTGAAGAAACCTATTGGGGATTACCTGCACATCTGAAACTTCAGACAGCTGGACCAGGATTACCCGATGCAGCAGAACCAACCGTCGATATTTTTGCGGGAGAAACCGCATCCCTTTTGGCTTGGACACACTATCTGCTCAAACCCCAATTGGACGAAGTATCACCACTCATCAGTCGGCGTATTGTGAGTGAACTCAAAAGACGCATCTTGTCTCCGTGCCTCAAGCGGGATGATTTCTGGTGGATGGCACTTGCCAAAGCAGATGTTATCAACAACTGGACTCCCTGGTGTAACTCGAGCTGGTTGACCACAGTGCTTTTAGTAGAAGACGATCTGACTCAAAAAATCGCTGCGATCAAAAAAATCTTACGTAGCCTGGATATCTATATCAATGCCCAGCAGAACGATGGAGGTTGTGATGAGGGCCCCGGTTATTGGGGAAAAGCTGCCGCCTGCCTTTTTGAAAGTCTCGACCTCCTCTACCGTGCCACAAAGAGCAGGCTCAATGCCTTTGACAAACCTCTCATCAAAGAGATGGGACGATTTATTTATAGAGTTCAAATTTCCGAACACTATTTTATCAACTTCGCCGATGCTCTGGCCATTCTGACTCCACCAGATACTCTGATCTACCGATATGGTCAATCAATCGAGGATCCATCCATGCGCAAATTGGGGAAATGGACGACAGAAAACCAGCTCTCAAAAAGTCCAAGCTTGAGCAAGAATCTGGCCCGTGACCTGGCAGGACTATTTAGCCTGGACCAATTTAATGAGACAGAAGCCACGCAACCTCTGCCGCGTGATGTCTGGCTTGAACAAACCGAAGTGATGGTAGCTCGGGAAAAAGAAGGATCGCCACAAGGATTCTTTCTCGCGGCCAAAGGAGGACATAATGCCGAAAATCATAATCACAACGATGTTGGAAATTTCCTGATCTACCGAGACGGCAAACCTATGATCATCGATACTGGATCAGAAACTTACACCGCGAAAACCTTCAGTGACGAACGTTACGATATCTGGACCATGCAGTCCGATTATCACAATCTTCCGACCCTAAACGGAGAAATGCAAATGCCGGGTAAATCATTTGCCGCGACAGATTCCCGTCATCAGGCAAAAGACGATTTTGCCCAACTGGAACTGGATATTTCTCAAGCTTACCCTAAAGTAATTCGCCCCAGTCATTGGAAGCGCACCTTCCGGCTTAACCGAGGAGAATCTGTTGAAATTCGGGATGATGCTCAATTCCCTCAACCAACCGAAGTTATTCTTAACTTCATAACCGTATGCAAAGTCAGTCCTTCCAAACTCGGGCAGTTACTCTTTGAAGAGGTCTCCTTGCCACAGGAAAGAATCTCTGCAATGGGAATATTCAACTATGATCCCAATATTTTCGCTCTTTTAAAAATCGAAGAAATCACACTTTCAGATAAAAAACTTCAGAATATATGGGGGAAAGCTCTCATCCGAATCAGGCTAAAGGCTCATACCCGCCTTTCTGACTTATCCCATAAAATACTGATGACAAGCTAACTCTATATAAAAGAATTTACTTCGAATTTCCTCTTAGCGAAGTTCAAAACATTTGTCCTTCGAATTCTGCGTATTGCAGTTGACCCAAAAAGCAAATTCACGATTCTATTTCTAGAAGATATTTCACCAATACCCCCCGCCGATGCGATCCAAAGAAATATTGTTAGCCCTTATCATAAGCCTGTTGTCTATCACACAGCTCTGGGCTGCAGGTGATCGGGATATTGCCCAGTCTCCATTAAAACCCTACTTAGAAAAATCGGACTTTTTGGTGGTCGTTTTCATGGCTTCCGAATGCCCTTTGTGCCGGAATTATGCCCTTACCTTAAATCAATTATCTGAACAATTTGATCCTGCTAAGGTTTTTATTCTAGGCGTCTTCTCAGAGGGAATGGACACGCCTGAAAGTATCGAAGCATTTTACCAAAAATATCGAGTGAAATTTGCTCACTTGATCGATAAAAATAACATTCTTGTCGAATTGCTGGATGCAAATGTAACTCCGGAAGCTTACCTTATCGACCAAAATGGCTCGATTCTCTATCAGGGAAAAATTGATAATTGGGCTGTCACTCTGGGCCGTCAAAGAGCTCACGTAACCAAACACTATCTCAAACAAGCTATCGCAGAAGCGGATCAAAACAAACCAATAACAATAGGAAAAACCAAAGCTATCGGTTGCATGATTCAACGTTAGGAATCATCCCCTAAGTTTACCTCCAGACATTTTAATCTATGTACCGTTTTCTACTTCTCGTGCTTGTTGTGAGCGTAGTAGCAGTTTTTTTTATCTTTAAGGGCCAGGCTCCCAAAGCAGCCGAAACGCCTAAAATCCTGACCTTCACCGAAGACATCGCCCCGATTTTCAAACAAAACTGTATTGCCTGCCACCACAAAGATGGAGCAGCCCCTTTTCAGCTAACAAATTACCGAGAGATCACTAAACGGATACGATTCATCAAAAAAGTCACTCAAACCCGCTATATGCCTCCATGGAAAGCGGACCCTCATTACAGCACTTTCGCCAATCAAAGAGGACTGACAGACGAAGAGATACAACTGATTGAGACATGGGCAGAACAAGGACTCAAAAGAGGAGACGGCGACCTTTCTCTTATTAACCCTGCTGAAACAAAAGCGAAGTTTGAAGCCGTTTATGATGATACACTTTCCATGTCTAAACCTCATCAGATTCCTGGAGACAATTCAGACTTATTTGTTTTTTATGGTATTTTTTTTGAAAGACCCCAATCCCATCCCGTTGAAGCGGTTGAGTTTTTCCCCGGAAATCGAAAGGTGGTCCATCACGCAAATATCAGCTTCTACACTTTGAACAAAAATATCGACCTGGGAGGAAATGGATCGCTGGCCTTTCTGCTCGATCTGGACAATCCGAAACATGCAACTCTGTTCAATATTCCCAACGAAAATCACATTTATTCCACTGGTTGGGTTCCCGGTGCTGGCCCCATGCAATTTGATGAAGGCATAGGGTTCGAACTCCCTCAAAGCGGATTCCTTTTGCTGGGGATGCATTATGCGCCCACATCTGTTCCAGAAGAAGATCTGTCTTATCTCAAAATACGATATGCCAAAAAACCTATTCAGCACGAGATCCAAGCCATAACAATCGGCTCTTCAGGAATTGGAGAATTTGATAAGTCTCTCGATATCGCAGCCAATGAAATTAAGACAGTAACCGTTTCTCAAAAAATCCCCAAAGATCTCTATCTGATTTCGTCAAACCCTCATATGCATCTATTAGGGAGGAAATTCAAAGCCCGCGCTATCACCGCAAGTGGAGAAACCATCCCTTTAGTCAGAATTAATGATTGGGATTTCAACTGGCAGGAATTTTACCAATTTAAAGAACCTCTAAAAATACCAGCCGGATCCACCATATACGTCACGGGTACTTTTGATAATACCGAAGACAATCCCTTTAACCCAAGCTTCCCTCCTGTCCCGGTAACAATTGACGGCATGAAAACTGAAGATGAAATGCTCTCCTTTATGATGTTTTATACTTTGGAATTGCCATAGACATTACGCAAGAGTTCAAGCTCGCTAGGGCACAACAACCTAATCTTTTCCATTGATCTTCCTTTTTGCCACAAATTTTCCTGAAGAAGAGACAGTTACTGGATATAAAAAAAGACCCGGACATCCTTTAGGGATATCCGGGTCATAAATCTGGCAACAACCTACTCTCACAAGACCTATCGTCTCACTACCATCGGCAGCTAAAGCTTTCACGGCCGTGTTCGGAATGGGAACGGGTGGGACACTTCGCTTATGGTCACCAGAAAATCGGATCCCGACATAAATCGGGAAAAGTTTCAGTTTAGGGGAAACAATATTTAGTAGGTAAAACAAACGCCTAGAAAGCATAGGTTTTACTATTCAAACCTCACGGGTCATTAGTACTAGTTAGCTCAATACATTACTGCACTTACACATCTAGCCTATCAACCAGGTAGTCTACCTGGACCCTTCAGCAAGCACGAAGCTTGTGGGAGATCTTATCTTGGGAGGAGCTTGGCGCTTAGATGCTTTCAGCGCTTATCTCTTCCGGACTTAGCTACCCGGCGCTACGACTGACGTCATAACCGGAACACCAGCGGTCCGTCATTCCCGGTCCTCTCGTACTAGGGAATGAACCCCTCAAATCTCCTGTGCCCACAGCGGATAGAGGACCGAACTGTCTCACGACGTTCTGAACCCAGCTCGCGTACCACTTTAATCGGCGAACAGCCGAACCCTTGGGACCTTCTCC
>JANQKU010000056.1 GCA_028280955.1 Opitutaceae bacterium | reverse complement strand
CTATGATGGTCAGAAAATCAAGTATGATCACAATGCCATTCTTTCCGATCAGGCTGCCTTGCGCGTCTCCGGACAGTGGACAGATGATGGTGGTGAACGCGTCGGTGAATATGAAAAAGGCTATTCCATTTCGCCTGCTTTCACCTACATTCCATTCGAAAGTGGTAAAGTTAAGTTTACTTTCGATATGGAGTATTACGAAGCAAAGAGAAATCGTAGCGAATTCCAGTGGATTTGGCCAGACGAGTGGTTCCAAACCTATGATAACCCAACGCTGCCTTACTTGCAGGCCGCAGGACTTCTCGACGCTACCGCAACCGATGCAGATGTGACCGTAGCTCTACAGGATGACTATCGCGCCCGCATCTTTAATTCAAATGTAGGTTATGGTAGATTTGTCACGGACCACCGTATTGTGCTAGGTGATTCCACTTGGGGTGGTTATAGACCTTCATCTGGTGTCATGCCACGTGGAGCCTGGTATCTCGATCAAAATGGAGCCGAAGTCTATCAGGACGACTTCAACTTCGCTAGTGGGGGTACTTACAATCAAAACCAAATCAGAACCCTCACCTACGACTTGGAAGTCAATCCGACTGATTATCTATCCTTACGCTACGTCTACACCAATGACAGAAATCATTTTGATGCCATCGAAGGGCGGAGGTATGTCAATGCAGACAGGCACACCTTCAATACCGTCCAGGCTGGTGATACCACTCAGTATGACCGAGAAACCGAGAATCATCAACTTGATGCGATTTTCGATCTCGATGTTTTTGGAATCAATGGCAAGGTGATGGTCGGTGGTGTTATAACCGATACCTTCCAGCACTATGGCGGAAATGTGACCGGCTCTACCCCGCTCTATTTCCTGGTTCCAGGTTATAACGATCCCACTTATGCTGCCAATAATCCGGATCGAATCACGCTTCCGGGAAACTTTGGTAACTCTGCCACTCACCCAACGCAGGTTCTGCGTGGACGGGATGGACGGATCCTCACACCGGAAGAAATTTACACTCAATTCGATCCGGGTCACGATGCAGGCGGTGGTATCTTTGGTTTTGCCGGTAAGGCTATCAACCCGGATTTAAGCAAAGTCTACCTCATCGAACGCAATCCATATGATGGATACAAAGGCACTCAAGACGCCTGGTATATCAATACCCAATTCTCCTTCCTCGAAGACGATCGATTGAGCTTGATTGCCGGTTACCGTAAGGAACAAAGTAAATCCAAGGGACAGTGGTTAATAGCCAATTGGCCCTGGTTTGGTGCTCCACCGGATGCCTATCAAGATCAAACGGCTTATCCTCCAAGTGCATGGAATTACAGCCCAAGTTATACGGCAGGCCTCTTCGGAACAGACGAAGGCGATTCCTACAACGTTGGTCTCTCCTACGCCATTAACGATGAAATCTCGGTCTATGTCACTCATTCCAAAACTTTTAAGTTCAATGCCGGTAACTACGGTGGAGTGCTTGCAGATAAGGAAAGACTGGAGCGGATGATTCAGGAAGCCCTCGATTTTGGGTATCAGGGTCCTTCCGTGCCAAACGCTCCTGGATCGTATAACTACAATGGCACCATCATTACTTCCGTTCAGCAAGGGTATGATGATATCGTTGCCCGTGGCGCATTAGACGACCTCCAAAACGAGGAAGGTCTCAACTATGAAATCGGTCTTAAAACCAGTCTGAATGATAATCAACTCGTTTCGACCCTTTCAATTTTTAGAGGCGAACGTTCAGACGAAAGGCTTGACGATGGCGCAGCGCAATTGGCCGATTGGTACAATGGTGATAGAAGCGGACATGAATTGTTTCCAGTTGGATCAGAATTCAACAACAGACGCAACTTCCGTTGGAGAACCACTGGTCGTTTGAACCGAATCGAAGGATTCGAATTCGAAACCATCTGGTCACCAACACCAAACTTCCAGGCCCTCGTCAATGGCTCCTGGTTATGGGAAGCAGCGACACTCGAAGATCCGACCAGAACAAAGGATACACCAGCCGGAGATCTGCTCTTCAACAATCGTATCGAGAACGTTCCTGAATTCCGCTTCAACTTCTTCGCCAACTATACCTTCACTGAAGGAGTGCTCGAAGGATTCACAGCAGGATTGGGAATGCGGCATTCTTCGAAAGCTGTTATGAATCGTAACTTTGCCTATATGAACGCAGATGGCAGTGAAGGTTTCTATACAGGCGATTACACCGTCTTTGATGCCAACATCTCCTATCCTTGGGAAATTATTGGGTTGAATATCACCACTCAGTTCCAGGTTAGCAATCTGACTGACGAAAAGTACCACGAAGGTTCCTACGTATTGTCTCCAGCTCGTAACTGGACACTTTCCAATACGCTCTCCTTCTAAGATCTTTTTGATTTCAGATTTATACGAAAATACTTCAAGAGCAGGGTCTTACGACCCTGCTCTTTTTCGTAAATCATCAATCCAACCTCCTCAAAGACCACAACTTCCCTGCAAAATATCCTCCCACAAAAAAAGGGAACCAAACAAAACCGAATCTATCAAAATAACAATGCACGATGGCAAATAACATTAAACTCAAAGTATGGGGAGATTTCGCCTGTTTTTCCCGGCCTGAAATGAAGGTTGAACGCGTTTCCTACGATGTCATTACCCCTAGTGCAGCCAGAGGAGTTTTCGAGGCCATTTTTTGGCGACCACAAATCAAGTGGATCATCCATCGCATCTATGTTTTGAATCCCATTCAACACACAAATATCCGCCGAAACGAAATTGATACCAAAATTTCCCTGAAAGGGAAAACCGGCATCGCTGCCACCCTCAAAAAACAAGAGAAGACACCTGGCATTCTTGCTGAGAATCATAGACAACAACGGGCTGCTCTCATTCTAAAAGATGTCTGTTACGGAATTGAAGCACAAATGCAGATAATCGATACAAGCGAAAAAGATGGAAGCACCTTAAAAAATCCAGAATCAAAATTCTTTAACATGTTCATGCGCAGAGCCCGCAAAGGACAGTATTTTCATCATCCATATCTGGGAAACCGGGAATTTCCCGCACATTTTGAATTGGTAGATTCTTTTCCACCCTGTCCTGCCGAATTAAAAGGAACGAAGGATTTGGGCCTAATGCTTCATGACATCCATTTCACACAAATTACCTCCACCCATTTTGTTGAAAATGCTAATCCTTATTTCTTTCACGCTATTATGAAAAACGGGATTATAGATATACCCAAAATATCGATACAATAATGATACTCCAATCTCTTTATCAACTCTATGACCGACTTATTCAGGACTCTTCTTACCGCATCCCACCTTTTGGTTTTAGTTACCAAAAAATTTCCTTCAAAGTTATTCTCTCTCCAGAAGGAGACTTAATTTCCATTCAAAATACGTGTCTTCAAGAAAATTCGATGCCTCTTTCTCTCCTCGTTTTCGGAGACAACAAGAGCTCCGGAAAAAGCATAACCCCCGGCTTTCTCTGGGATAACACAAGTTATATGCTCGGCTACAAACCTGATGATAAGAATCCAGAACGAACCCTCAAGGCATTCAAAACATTTCGAAAAGAACATCTCGCAGTTGAATCCTCCATTAATAGCCCCGATTTTTCAGCTGTCTGTCGATTTCTACAAAAGTGGTACCCGGAACAAATCGTCAGCTTCCCGGTTCTAACGCATCGAATCAATCACTTCGGGGTTTTTCAAATCAATGGAAACACCTCCTATGTTCATGAAAACAGAACTATCCTCAACTGGTGGAAACAAAAAACTCACCAAGCAACATCCGATCACCAGGGTCAATGTCTCCTTTCCGGAAAAATGGCGAACATTGCCAGAGTTCACCCCAAAATTAAAGGCATCGCAGGTGCTCAACCCTCTGGAGGCTCTATTGTCTCCTTCAACAAAGCTTCCTACGAATCCTACGGGAAAGCACAGAACTTTAATTCTCCAATCTCCGAAGAAGCAGCATTCCGCTACACCTCGGCGTTAAATGCTTTGCTGGAAGGGCCGATGAGCTCTCTCCACCGTATTTTCCTTGGGGATACAACTGTTGTTTTCTGGAGCAAAAAAAAGACCCTGATAGAACAGTTTATAGCGCCTCTCTTAACAGATGGCTCTATGGCCATCTTCCCTCCATCAAACAAGGATACACAAAAAAAATATCAATCATTTCTCAAAAGCTTGCAGACCGAGGATGGTAGTAAAAACAGCTCAGATAAAACTCTCTTTAACATTCTTGGTTTATCACCAAATACCGCCCGTCTATCAGTTCGATTCTTCCATCAACTATGTATAAACGAGTTACATCGAAACCTGCAAAAACATTACATCGACACTAACGTCTCTCCACTTATCAAAAAAGGAAACCTCACATCTCAACAGCAATTTACTCCCATCTGGATGTTTCTCCGACAAAGTGCTCGAGACACTAAATCAATCCCTCCAAACCTGGTCGGATCCTTGCTTCGTTCACTGTTTACCGGCTGTGATTATCCAGCGGCTCTCTTTTCCTCCATCATCCGACAGATTCAAGCAGATTCGATCATAAATCACCCGCGTGTTTGTTTTATAAAAGGCTACCTTTGTCGCAACAAGCATTACAGCATCGGACCAAGTCTTAACAATGCAGAAACAAATTCTGCTTACATTCTCGGACGAATTTTTGCCCTCCTTGAAACATACAATTCAGGTATGAACAATCCCCAATACCCACATTTGTTTCGAGAACGTCTTTATCGAACAGCCTCCACCACACCTTCAAAAATTTTTCCTATTTTGGCAGACAGTTTTCAGAGTCATTTTCTTCAGAAAAATGCAGTTCTGAAAGAAAGAGATAAACTACTTAGTCAGTATCTTTTCCATGCCACACAATTTCCAGTATACCTAAATCCGGAACAACAAGGGCTCCTTGCTATGGGCTATTATCACCAACGGCAATTACTCTTTCGTCAGAAGAGGAAAAACGAAGACGGACAGACCTGAAAATAATCCAACTGTCCAACGGAAAAACATTTCAATTGTAGGAAAGCTTAAAGAGTCAAATTTGTTTTCACTCTTCTCTATCAGCTTGAGGTAAGCGTCAAAATTTTTCGAAAAAATGGAACCGATTATCATTTGTCGCGTCTCATCCTTTAAAGATGGAAATCTAACTACACTAAAGGGGTGAAAAACAATGATCTTACTTAAGATTTACTTGCAAATTATTTTTATAGTTGATCTACTAGGCTTCCAATTTGGGAGACCGACTCATTGTCATTGTTTGTCCGGGGATCTTCATTGAAAACTCTTCTGATGAACATTGATAGGGGAAACGATTATTCTTTTATTCCGTAAAAAACAAATACCACAAAAAGACAAACCAGTGAGTGAATCACACATACGTAATCGTTACGACTTTCTGTATTTTTTTGATGCAAAAAACAGTAACCCCAACGGTGATCCTGATGCGAAAAATCATCCTCGCATCGATATGGAAACAAGTGAAGGATTGGTGACGGATGTCTGTATAAAACGGAAAATTCGTAACTTCGTCAGTATGACCCGCAGCTCTGATGATTTTTATAAAATCTTCATCGAACAACGGAAACCGTTGAACCAGAAAATCTCTGAAGCATGCCTCGCCAATGATTTTGAAGATTTTCATAACGAAAAAAATACCTGGGATACACAGAAATCAAAAAAACGTTCCCAAAGCGACATCCAGATTCTTCAAAATTGGTTATGCCGACACTATTTCGACATTAGAGCTTTTGGGGCAGTCATGTCAACTGGCCCCAACGCCGGTCAAATTCGAGGACCCGTTCAACTTTCTTTTGCTCGGACCATTGACCCTGTCACCATTGCCGAACATGGTATTACCAGAGTAACTGATGTAGACAAAGAAGAGGGTGAAATGGGTCGAAAATTCACCGTTAGGTACGGTCTCTATAAGGCTCAAGGGTTTGTCAACCCCTTCCTGGCAAAGGATACTGATTTTTCTGAAGCAGATCTCGAACTCTTATGGGAAGCCTTGATAAGAGCTCATGAATTTGATGCATCTACTTCTCGGCCAGCCGGTAGCATAAATTTTCGTCGTCTCATCATTTTCAAACATAACACTCTTCTTGGGAATGCTCATGCGCATCAACTCTTCAATAGAGTGATCGTCCATCGAGATAGGACCGGAGAAGCCCGATCATTCGATGATTACGAAATAACCATTAATCCCGTCGCTATTCCACCTGGGATCGAAATCATCGACAAAACTGAGCTGGAGACCTTGCGTTATGGAGCATCTCAGGCAGATCATAAAATGACTGCCTGAAATCACAAAAATTTGATAATCAGGTTCTTACCCTGATTATCATCACTCCAAAAATTGGGGTGCGGATTGAAATATAATTCCTGAAAAACTAAACAAACTTAATCTGAGCCGTTCTCTTTCGAGAGGACGGCTCTTCTTTTGTTTAATGTCCTTATGAAGACTCTTTGTAAAGGCGTATCTCCCTTCTCAAATATTGACAAAGGACTATTCTCTGCCCTAAAAACTCTTCGATTTGAGACTTATTGTCCCTATTTGAAGGTCTTAATTATGTAGTTTTACTTAGAATATTCGTCATTTAAGGGTCGAAATGTCCCATAAAATCATTCTGATTCTAAAGGTCTTTTGGGTCTGACAAAGACCTAGATATAACTGCGCAACGGACTCCTATTTTCCAGTATCCTGCACCTTATATTAACCTTTATAATAGATCCTTTTGAATACCAATTTGAGATTTGACTTTCGATCTAAATAAGATGACTAGTTATCTGCTTTTCATAATACCTTATGACTTCAATCATATTACCTAATCAAATAACAGGCGTTTGATCCCTTCTGATTTAAATGCGATTCACCTGAAATTGGGTAGATAATTAATTACTTCATAATACCTTAATTTTTATAAGACAAATTAGATGATCCCGAAGCAGTTCTTTTCCCCATTAGATCTTCATCTCTGCCATGGCCCTGCTTCCCGACTCGACAAACTTAAATATCTTTTCGGCTACGTTTTCCATTTGGAACAGACAATTGATAACCATTCTTCCTCTCAAACAGAGGAATTTCCCTTTAGCGAGGAAGCTACCACTCACTGGTAAGCGATACTCGCCAACGACACGACTTTTCGGACG
>JANQKU010000031.1 GCA_028280955.1 Opitutaceae bacterium | reverse complement strand
CACCCCTCCCATGGACCTTATTATGCCACTCGTTATCGTAAACCCTGAGATCACAACTATCCTGGAACCTCAAACAATCTACGAAGAAGGCTGCCTTTCCTTTCCCAAGATAACTGGAAAAATCGTTCGACCTGACGCCATCCAAGTAAATTTTCAAGATATCGATGGAAATGCTCATCAAATGACCTGCAATGGCTTGCTTGCCCGCTGTATTCTACATGAAACCGACCATCTAAACGGAGTTCTTTTTATCGATCGAATGGAGAAAACAGAGTTAGCCACAATCGAAAACGATATTAAGCAACTTCGAAAAAAAACACGAAAAACCTTATAAAAAAGGCGGGCCATCTACCCCTAGACGACCCGCCTATGCTATTTATGCTACCCAAAACTCCCATGAAATGGGAGTAAACTGATACCCTTTAATCGGCAAATTCTCAGTCCTCTAAACAGCAGAATGTTCTTCTTGCTTCTGTTTTTCAGGAAAATTAGGCTCTGAAAAGACCACGTTCCTTTGACAATTGCCTGCAAACATATTTACTAAGGATACAGATACACATCAGCTAATATCCCCTATTATAAGGAGCCTGTAATGAAGACCCCAGACCTAACAGATCCTGCCCTAACCTATTGTCCCCACTGTAAAAAGAATGTTATTCCGAGGTTAACTCCTGATCGGAGCGATACTTCAGAATCTTCTGTAGAAGTTATTGGCACAACTCACCTGAGGCAAAATGCTTCGAGGCATTTTCACGGAGAATGCCCACAATGCGAGCATCATCTCTATTCCGACGCCGCTGAAAAACTGAACAAAACGCTTGAGAACAAGATGGACTCCAATTGGGAAAGCATTCTCCTGACTATTGGAGCAATCATTCTTCTCGCCATCGTTTTTTTCATTTTTAACCACTAAATTCGTCATTTAGAAAAAGATTCAGACTTTGCAAAAGTGCAATCCTCAAGGAACTGCGCCCAATTTTATCGTCTTTGTGCCAAAATCTTTTATGACTTATCATCAATATATTAAAATATTTAGATATGTTTTATTGACATTTTAAAGGAAAGATATCCTAAAGGTAGGAGATGCATTCTACCCATACAAACCTTCTTCAACAGATCTTGATTCAAAAGATAATGATAATGGATGGGGCTATGGGAACAATGATCCAGCAACAAAACCTGGCGGAAAGCGCGTTCCGAAGTAGACGTTTCACAGATCACCCAAGTGATCTTAAAGGAAACAATGACGTACTCAGTCTGACACAGCCTTCAATCATCCGCCAAATTCACACTGCCTACCTTGAAGCAGGCGCAGACATCATTGAGACGAATACCTTCAACGCGAATCGTATTTCACAGGATGACTATCATCTCTCTTCATTGGCCTATGAATTAAATCTTGAAAGCGCTAAGGTCGCCAAAGAAGCCATCGAGGATTTTAGCCAACGTTACCCGCAAGAGCAGAAATTCGTCGCAGGCACTCTTGGTCCCACCAACAGAACCGCTTCAATGTCTCCAGATGTAAACAATCCTGGATATCGAGCGATCACATTTAGCCAGCTGGTTGAAACCTATTCTGAGCAAATTAGGGGCCTGCTCGATGGAGGAGTTGATCTTTTACTTGTTGAAACAATCTTTGATACTTTAAACGCCAAAGCAGCTCTCTATGCCATAGAGTCCAATTTTGATCAAAGGAATCAAAGAGTTCCCGTGATGGTCTCTGTTACCATAACAGATGCATCAGGCAGGACTCTTTCGGGACAAACGATTGCTGCTTTTTGGAATTCAATTGCCCACGCAAAACCCATAAGTGTCGGTATCAATTGTGCACTAGGTGGGCGGCAAATGCGTCCATATATCGAAGAACTTTCATCCATCGCCTCCTGCTATATTAGCTGCCATCCGAATGCAGGCCTGCCAAACGCATTTGGTGAATATGATGAAACACCTGAAGAGATGGCAGAGATCCTCGATGAATTCGCGGCAAATGACTGGATCAATATTGTCGGTGGTTGCTGTGGTTCCACCCCAGAGCATATCCAAAGAATAGCGGAAACCGTGCAAAACCGTTCTCCCAGAAAATTACCTGTCTTTGCTCCAAAGCTTCATCTTAGTGGATTGGAACCTTTTTCGATCTAATCCTTTACAAATGTCACATCAAACGAAACAGACTTCTTCAGCTGCCAATCAATTTGTTGTGGTTGGTGAACGAACCAATGTTACTGGGTCTCCGCGATTCGCAAAGTGTATTCGAGCAGGTGACTTTGCAAGTGCACTATCCATTGCCCGACAACAAGTCGAAAACGGCGCGACTATTATCGATGTAAATGTCGATGATGGAATGATCGATAGTGAAAAAATTATCGTCGAATTTCTCAATCTCATCTCAGCCGAACCGGATATCGCGCGTGTCCCAATCATGATTGACAGTTCAAAATGGTCCGTCCTCGAAGCCGGTTTGCAATGCCTCCAGGGTAAAGGTATCGTTAACTCTATCAGCTTAAAGGATGGTGAAGAAACCTTCCTACAGCGCGCAAAAAAAATCATGCGTTACGGAGCTGCTGTAGTCGTCATGGCTTTCGACGAAAACGGTCAGGCGACTGACAAAGAAAATAAAGTCCGTATCTGCAACCGTGCGTATCATCTCTTAACCGAAAAGCTCCAATTTCCAGCCAGTGATATCATCTTTGATCCAAATATCCTCACCGTCGCGACCGGAATAGAAGAACACAATAATTATGCCATCGACTTTATCCAAGCAACTCGGGAAATCAAAACTACCCTGCCCCATGCAAAAGTAAGCGGCGGCGTCAGCAATATCTCCTTCGCCTTCAGGGGAAATAATTCTGTCCGGGAAGCGATGCATTCCATTTTTCTTTATCATGCCATTCAGGCCGGTCTGGATATGGCAATCGTTAATGCCGGTATGCTCACTGTCTACCAAGACATCCCCAAAAACCTTCTGCAGCATGTCGAAAATGTCCTTCTAAATAAACACCCTGACGCAACAGAGGAACTCATTTCAATAGCAGACTCTCTCAAAAACGACAAAAAAACGACAAAAGCAACCACTCGAAGTGACGCCTGGCGAAAAGAATCTGTGGAAGAACGATTATCACATGCCCTCGTTCAAGGAATCACAGATCACATCGAAAAAGATGTCGAAGAAGCACGGCAAAAATATAAGAGCCCTCTCGAAATAATCGAGGGACCTCTCATGAAAGGAATGGGAATTGTGGGGGATCTTTTTGGAGAAGGGAAAATGTTCCTCCCCCAAGTCGTAAAAAGTGCTCGGGTTATGAAAAAAGCTGTCGCTTATTTAACCCCCTTCATGGAAAAAGAACGAACTACCACTCTCGATTCATCCAAAAAATTCCTCATCGCAACAGTGAAAGGTGACGTCCATGACATTGGGAAAAACATTGTTGGCGTTGTGCTTGCCTGCAATAATTACAAAGTCATCGATCTCGGGGTAATGGTTCCAAGCGATAAAATTCTGGATACGGCCAGAAAAGAAAATGTAGATCTAATCGGACTCAGCGGACTCATCACACCCTCTCTCGACGAAATGGTGCACGTGGCTTCCGAAATGCAACGACAAGAGTTTAAAATACCTTTATTGATAGGAGGCGCAACGACTAGCCCCGCTCATACGGCGGTCAAAATCGCTCCTCACTACAAAAGCCCAACAACACATATTCTGGATGCCTCCCGTGTTGTTAATGTCGTTCGCGACCTTTTAAATGATGACAAAAGAGAAGCCTTCATTTTAAAGAATAAAAAAAGACAGGAACAACTTCGATCAGATTTTGAAAAACGTCGTTCGGACAGAAAATTACTTCCAATTAACGAAGCC
>JANQKU010000025.1 GCA_028280955.1 Opitutaceae bacterium | reverse complement strand
GAACGATTCCACTGACAAACTTCTGACTTTCATCGACAAACGCCTGCAGGGCTTCTCTTTCCGGAGCAAACCAGAACCCGTTATAAATCAACTCCGCATACTTGGGAATCAATCCATCCCTCAAGTGCATCAGGTCTCTATCCATGGTCAACGTTTCGATCTGCCGGTGAGCATTCATCAAAATGGTTCCGCCCGGCGTCTCATAAACACCTCTGCTTTTCATACCGACAAAACGATTTTCAACGATGTCGATCCGTCCAATCCCATGTTTCCCAGCCAATTTATTTAATGTCTTCAGTACTTTAGCCGGGGACATCTGTTTCCCGTTCACCGCAACACAGTCCCCCTTTGCAAACTCCAGCTCCAGATATTCAGCTTTATCGGGTGCATCTTCCGGAGCCACCGAAAGTTTAAACATATCCTTATTCGCTTTTGTGGTCGGATCAAACCAGGGATCTTCCAAGATACCGGCTTCATAAGAAATATGCAGGAGATTCCGATCCATTGAATACGGTTTCGTGGTACTGGCTTCGACCGGGATCTTCTGCTCCGCACAATAAGCAATCATTTCTGCCCGACCTGGGAACTGAGTCCGGAAATCATCTATTTTCCATGGCGCAATAATTTTAAGCTTTGGAGCTAACGCCATGTAGGAAAGTTCAAAGCGACATTGGTCATTTCCTTTGCCTGTAGCGCCATGCGCAACCGCTTGGGCTCTTTCTTTGCGTGCAATATCCACCTGCGCCTTGGCAATCAAAGGCCGAGCAATGGAAGTTCCCAGATAATACTGCCCTTCGTAGATCGCATTAGCCCGAACCATCGGATAGATATAATCACTGGCGAATTCTTCGACCAGATCCAAGGTATAATGTTTGCTCGCACCGGTCTTTTTAGCTTTCTGCGCAAGGCCCTTAAGCTCTTCTTCCTGTCCGACATCAGCAGCAAAGGTAATGACTTCCGCACTAAAGTAATCTTTAATCCAGCGAACGAGAACGGAGGTATCTAATCCTCCTGAGTAGGCAAGAATGACTTTCATGATAAATGCAATTTATTGAGATTAAAAAAAATTTAAATGATGGATAACAGCTTTGAAACCCTAAAGCGGGTTTTATTCACCTTAATGTGATGACAAAATAACATTAAGCGACTTGATGCCAACTGCATAGACCAGCACAATTTTACCTCCATGAAGTCAAACCCAAAGCTTACACGCCGTCACTTTATTCAAGGGTTAACTCTGGCCGGAATCACAGTAGGAGTGGGCGCTAAACTCAGCGCTTCTCAGGCCATCAGGAAAGTCCCTAAAGCCAAAAACTTGATCTTAATGGTCAGCGATGGAATGAACAACGGAACCTTGTCTGCTGCCAATCACTGGATGAAGCTCACGGAAAACAAAGAATCCGAATGGATGCGACTCTATACTGATTCTCTGGCTAAAAGACTCTTGGTTGAAACAACATGTGCCGACAGTCTGGTGACGGATTCAGCAGCCGCTTCCAGCGCTTGGGGCATTGGACACCGAGTCAACATGGGTAGCATCAACACCATGTCTGATGGCTCCATGCCAACGCCACTGGCCGTCCTAGCCAAGCAACACGGCAAATCGGTGGGAATGGTCAGCACAGCCCGTATTACTCACGCAACCCCTGCGGGGTTTGCAGCCAGTGTAGCCAATCGCAATATGGAAGACCCCATTGCCGTGCAATACTTGGAACGTGCCCTCGATGTCCTTTTAGGCGGTGGAGATAAACATTTTAACCCAATCGCACGTAAGGATAAGCGTAATCTCTATGCTGACTATGCCCAAGCTGGATACCGCGTCGTCACCAAGCGCTCAACAATGCAACAACTGAAACACACTAAAAATCCCATTTTAGGTGTTTTCTGCAAAGATCATCTCCCCTATTGCATCGACCGTACACATAAAGAATCCCTCAAGCAACAAATTCCTTCGCTGGAAGAAATGACGCAAGTTGCTCTAAAGCACCTGAGCCAGAACCCCGAAGGCTTTGTCTTACAAGTCGAAGCAGGGCGCGTGGATCACGCTGGACATGCCAATGATCCTGCAACAATTCTCTTTGAACAACTGGAATTCGACCGAACCATAGGTTTGGTTCGTGCTTTTGCAGAAAAAGAGGGCGACACACTCGTCGCTGTAACAACGGATCATGGGACGGGTGGATTCATGCTCAATGGTGCAGATGATGGCTATAGAAATGCTCAGAAACGCTTTCTAAAAATGGGTCACTGCAAAGGATCCTTTGATTCTATCGAAGAGCAGCTCGATCCAGTGAATAAAAGTGAAAATATAGCGGCAGTGGTAGAAAAAACGCTTTCAATCCAACTCGAGGAAACTGAAAGGAAAGTTCTTCAAAAAGCGCTGCAAACAGATAAAAGCCAGAGCCTCTATCATACAAGCAATGCTATGGCCAATGCTCTACACCCTATTCTCTTCAAACGCTTCAGCGTCAATTGGACAAGTCACAACCATACTGCCGATCTCGTCGAAATGGCTTTATTCGGGCCAGGATCAAATTTACTACCCGGTTATATCGAAAATTGGCAACTCCACCATGCTTTCCGCAAAGCGCTTCAGATTTAGTAGCGCAACCAAATTGAAGCAAAGAACTGTTCCAAACAATTTCAGTCTTCAACAAACAAGCTAGCTATCCTTCTGACGAACGTTGAGCCAGAAAAGCTAAAATCCCTTTTTGAGCATGTAGACGGTTTTCCGCCTGATCAAAAACGATAGAACGCGGATTGTCCAAAACTTCCTGAGAAACTTCTTTTCCCGGATAAGCCGGTAGACAATGCATGAAATACGCATCCGGTTTTGCCAGGGAAAGGAGATCTGCAGTCACCGCATATGGCACCATCTTCTCAATCCGCCCAGTCGCTTCTTCCTCCTTGCCCATGCTTACCCACACATCGGTATAGAGAACATCTGCCTCTTTTGCCGCTTCCTCGGGATCAGTCGTAAACTCAAAATTGTCCCCATAACCTTCTTTCTCCAGCAGTTCTCTTATTTCCAGACCCGGAGCAAATTCTTCCGGACCAGCCAATGCGATTTTCATTCCAAAAAGATTAGCGCCGAGTATCCATGAATTTGAGACATTCGAAGCGCAATCTCCAAAGAAAGCCACTTTCCGGCCTTTCAGGGAACTGATCAAATCATCACCAGTCGCCCACCGTTCCGCCAAAGTAAAAACGTCCGTATACAACTGGCAAGGATGAAGAAAATCTGTCAATGCATTGACGATCGGAATCGAACCATCCTGGGAGAGTTTAACCAAATCTTGGTGATCATATGTTCTGACAATCAACCCGTGAAGATAACGGGATAAAACCTTTGCCGTATCTCCTATAGATTCTCCCCTTCCAAGCTGGATATCATTCTGATTCAGAAAAATTGCTTTTCCTCCCAATTCATGAATTCCCACCTCAAACGAAACACGTGTCCGCGTACTGGATTTCGAAAAAACCATTCCCCACGATTTTCCCGCTAGTGTTGGAAACCAATGATCTGCCCGGCTTTTTTTAAAGCTTTGGGCCTGGGCAAGCACTTCCGCTGCTTCCTGCAGTGTAAAGTCTGTTTCTTTCAAAAAGTGTTTCATCGGAAAAAAAGGAAGAAAGTAAGTGACTCTCTGACTTCGTGCCAGAAAAAAAATGTTAGGAATTTGTATTGAGTTATTTAAGCTCTAAATTTTTCAAAACGGTACGGATAAGCGTGATTGCCTCATCTATCTCTTTGCGCGAAGCAATCAGTGGAGGCAACAGTCGAACGACATTCCCACCAGCAGCCGGAACCAAAAGTCCTATCTCTCGTAAAGCATCGACTACGGGGGTAGGATCACTTCTCATCTGAATCCCAATCATGAATCCACGACCACGGATATCTTTTATCTTTTCGGGGTACTCGTGAGAAAGCTTTTCCAATACCTCGATCATATAAGACCCATTGATCTTCACATTCTCAAGAACAGATTCCTTGTCAAAAACATCTAAAACCGCCAATGCTGCCGCGCAACTCAACGGCGTGCCGCCAAAAGTGGACCCATGTGATCCGGGCTGGAAGAGATCAGCAGAATCTTCCCGAATCCAGACAGCACCAATGGGAAATCCTCCACCTAAGCCTTTGGCCATCGCGATCCCATCCGGGATAATTCCTGATGATTGGGATGCCAGAAATTCACCGGTTCGCCCAATGCCGCTCTGGACCTCGTCCAGCAAAAGTAACGCACCCTTTCGATTGCAAAGATCCCGCAACCCGACCAAAAACTCCATGGTACAAGGGGTGATACCACCTTCTCCTTGAATAGGTTCGATGAGGACTGCAGCGGTTGTTTCATCGATTACCTTTTCGAAACTTTCAAGGTCATTAATTTTGGCTGTCAGACAACCCGGCAAGAGAGGCCGAAAACCACTTTGAATTTTTTCCTGTGGTGTAACACTCATTCCACCAAACGTACGGCCATGGAAAGAATTCTCGGCCGTTATCACTTTGTAGCGCTTTCCCTCTTCTCCAGATTGTTTGACTCCATGCAATCGAGACAACTTGAGAAGCATCTCGTTTGCCTCCGTCCCACTGTTACAGAAAAACATCCGCCCCGGGCCAATTCTTTCAACTAATTTTTTGGCGAGAAAAGCCTGGTTCTGGTTTCTGTATAAATTGCTGACGTGAATCAACTCCCTTGCCTGCTGCGTAATCACTTCTACCCAAGCCGGATGACAATGTCCCAGTGTACATACTGCTATTCCCGAAGTGAAATCCAAATACCGCTGTCCTTTTTCATCCCAAACATAGGAACCTTCTCCTTTTGTTAAGGCAAGAGGAGCCGCAGCGTAGTTCTTAAGAACATACTGATCGTAGATGGCTGCAGTTGATGTCTCAACAGCTCTCGAGTCAGAATGAGAAAATGTTTGCGGGTCCATTGTGTATCAAAGGTTAATGTTTAAACAAAAAAAATTAGTCGTGAACAATCTCTGTTCCGATACCTTTATCAGTAAATATTTCGAGCAGTAAGCTATGGGGCATCCGGCCATCGACGAAGTGAACGCGATGAACACCTTCCGCGAGTGCTCTAGTTGCACTGGAAATTTTGGGAAGCATCCCTGATCCAATAATTCCTTTTTCCCGCAAGGCAGGCACTTCGCTAATTTTTATAGTCGAAATAAGGGATTCAGAGTCATTTGGGTCCGCCAATAACCCCGGGACATCACTCATATAAACAAGCCGCCGAGCCCGAAGAGCGCTGGCCACCCGGGAAGCAACCACATCAGCGTTTACATTATAAGCGTGCCCATCAAACCCTTTGGCAACCGGTGAAATAACGGGAGTAAAACCTTCTGCGATCGCTTTTTTGATAAGCTTCACTTTCACTTCAGCCACTTCACCCACATAACCGAGATCGATGGGCTGACCTGTTTCATCCACAGTTAACTTGTTACATAATAAAACCGTATCCCCAGCCATCCCGAATGGTTTTGCCCGTTGATTCTCGAGCATCGCACAAACGTCCCCGTTCACCTCATTATCCAATGTCTCTTTGACAACTGAAATCGTGGCTTCATCTGTAATCCGCATTCCATTACAGAATACAGGGGTAAGTCCTGACTTCTCCATGGCACGGCTGATGGCTTTTCCACCGCCGTGCACGACCACAGCATTAATTCCCACCGCGGAAAAAAAAGCAATATCTCCAGCCACCCGGGACCGCACTTCCTCATCGGGATCGTCCATGAAGCTACCACCATATTTAATCACAAAGGTAGAACCCCTGAATTTCTGGATATAAGGTAACGCCTCTAAAAGGACTTTGGATTTTGCGATTAATTCAGCGTGAAGCATGCGGTGAGTTGTCAGTAGTTATTAAATAGTAGTTTTGTAGAGAAATCTCGAAGCTTTACTCACTCTTGTTGAAGTTAACATAGCCCTCTGTCAGATCTGTTGCCAAGAGCCGAAAGGTGTCTCCTCCTATATTGAGGTTCAATGAAATGGTAAATCGTTTGGCTCGTACTATTTCCTTCCACTTTGTTTTGTATTCAGGCCTTGGCATTCCCCCTACAAGGGCCGGAATCTCATTATAGGAAATATCCAACTTTTCTTCGATTAAATCCGCACCCGCATATCCGGCCGCATGAGCGAGCCTGCCCCAATTAGGATCTTCTCCATACCAGGAAGATTTTACCAAAAGCGAATTTCCAATCGCCCGAGCCACTTTTTCCGCATCTGCAGGAGAAGCCGCTCCTGAAACATTCAATTCGACTACCTTAGTGATCTTTTCTCCATCTGAAACAATTTTTTCTGCCAGTGACTGGCAAACCATTTCCACGGCAGCTTCAAATTTTTGATACAGCTCGCTTTTGGGATCGTCTTCAACCAATTGCCCTGAGTCTCCATTGGCAAGTAGAACCACCGTATCATTCGTGCTCATATCTCCATCAATGGTAATGGCATTAAATGAACCCTTAATCCCCTTGCGAAGAACCTTATCCAATATTTCTGTGGAGACATCCAAATCCGTGGCTAAAAACGCCAGCATCGTCGCCATGTTTGGTTCGATCATACCTGCTCCTTTGGCCATTCCGGCAACTGTATATTTTTTCCCATTACAGGAAACCTGAACCGTAACTGTCTTGGAATATGTATCTGACGTCAGGATAGCATTGGCTGCTTTCAAACTTTGTTCATCCGATGAGTTTTTTTGCTGAACCGCAGACAAAATCCCCGCTTTGATTTTGTCCATTGGGAGTTGTTCCCCGATGCGGCCTGTTGAACATACCAGGATGTTCTCTTGTTCCACTCCACATGCCAGGGCGGTCTCTTTTGCCATTGCTGAGGCATTTTCCATCCCCTCTTTACCGGTACAGGCATTGGCATTTCCGCTATTGGCAATGATTCCCTTTATTTCTCCACCAGTTCGTAGATATTTTTCACAAAGCCGAACCGGAGCAGCCTTTACCTTATTCAGGGTAAACACGCCCACAGCCTTGCAGGGCGAATGCGAAAAGATGAGAGCCAGATCGAGCCGATCATCTCCTTTGTTCCGCACGTCACACGAGACACCAGCCAGTTCGAACCCGGGAACATCACTCAGGCCGGCACTATTATCTATGAGACAAAGATCTTTCATCACGCTTAACTCAATAACCCAGCCGTTTCACTATAGCCCAGTAAGAGATTCATTATCTGGACCGCCTGGCCACTGCCCCCCTTCATCAAATTATCTTCCGCAGACGTAATAACAAAATTTCCCGTCCGGGAATCATAAACCGCAGACATGTCAACCCGGTTTGATCCAACAACATCTTTGGTATCAGGTGTTTCGCCAGATGACAAAATCGAGACAAATGGTTTTCCACCATACGCCTTTTCCCATTCGGCATAGAGAGCCTCAATAGACGCTTTTTTCGCTGGAACAGTGATCGTTGTGGCGATACCCCTCTGCATCGGAGCGAGATGGGGGTTGAACTGAACCACAACCGGCTGATCAACGACCTGAGACAATTGTTCTTCTATTTCAGAAAGATGCCGATGTTTAGGCAATCCATATGCCTTGGCGCTTTCAGAACGTTCGCAAAAGAGATAGTCCTCCGCCAGTTTCTTACCTGCTCCACTAACTCCACTGAAAGAATTAATAACGATCCTTTCCGAATCGACCACCCCTGCCCGGACCAGAGGAACCAGGGGAATTTGAATACTGGTCGGATAACAACCTGGACAAGCGATAACCGCAGCAGACTCCCATCCCGGCTCAACCAACTCCGGCATGACATAGCGGCTTTTTGCTAGCAAATCCGTATTCGGGTGAGGACTTCCATAAAAAAACTCGTAAACCGTAGGATCACTGATCCGAAAGTCGGCACTCAAATCGATAACCTTCTTCCCAGCTGCAGCCAGAGATTCCGCAAACGTAGCTGCCGCTCCATGTGGGAGCGCCAGAAAGAAAAGATCAATTTCTTTTGAGGCCGCTAATTCTTCGGGTTCACTACTCACAAAGGAAAGCCCCTCCAGTTGTCCACGCATGGATGTCACCACTTCACTCACTGGTTTTCCTGCCTGTTGACGCGACGTCACCATACCCAAGGTAACATACGGGTGATTCGCCAAAAGGTGAATCAACACTTCACCGAGATAACCGGCCGCTCCTACAATACCTACTTTCATTTGTTTAGACATGAGTTTTTTCAAGAATTGGTCAAAATACTATTTAGATAAAAAAATTGCCCTCACCGGCAAAGCCGAGGAGGGCAAAAGAAATTCAACAGTTCGCGAGTTATATATTTATCGTTTCGAGAACTGGAACCGCTTGCGGGCTCCTGGCTGTCCAGCCTTCTTACGTTCTTTCTCGCGGGGATCACGAGTAAGATGTCCGGCTTGCTTTAAAGGTGTTCGGAGTTCTTCATTATATTTCTGCAATGCCCTGGCAATTCCATGAGCGACAGCACCGGCTTGGCCACCGTTACCGCCACCACTGACATTTGCAAAAACATCGATACGATCCCGAAGCTCTACTGTAGCCAATGGACGAACCGCCTGTCTGGAAAAATTGTCATGAGGAAAATAATCCTCAAACGTCCGGCCATTCACTGTGATTTTACCGCTGCCTTCGGTGATACGGATTCTGGCAGTCGCAGTTTTACGACGTCCGGTGGCAATATAAAATGTGTTTTCGCTAGCCATATTTAGTCTATTCTCAGAGGGCTACGGTTTCTGGATTCTGTGATTCATGGGGATGTTCTGATCCCGCGTAGATTTTAAGTTTTGTCATCATCTTATGAGCTAAACGGTTCTTGGGCAACATACCTTTAACCGCATGCTCAATGATAAATGCCGGCTTTCTTGCCCGCATATCTTTAACAGAACGATACTTCTCGTTCCCGACAAAACCGGAATAGAACATGTATTGATTCTGCTCCTCCTTTTTACCGGTCAAAACAACTTTCTCGGCATTAATCACCACAACGAAATCACCAGTATCCACATGTGGGGTGTAACCGGGTTTGTCACGACCACGTAATATATTAGCGATCTTGACAGCCAAACGGCCCAGAACCTGGCCTGAGGCATCTACAACCTTCCACTGAGGTTTAACTGTTTCTTTCTTTGCAAGATAGGTCTTCATTAGAGAAAAAGAGGAAGAGGAAGTAGTATATCCCACCCTATTGTCAACCCTTTAGCTGCTAAATTTAGAAGACAAATAAAATGGGCGGAGAATCCTTGCAGAAATCCTTCTGCGGGAAACTCCGCCCACATCTTTAAAAGCTATCTCAAAAGACTACTACGAAATAGATCGACTAATCGGCTCTCTATTCACTGAAACCCAATGAAAAGGCGACAAAGAAATGGTTATCATCCACCCCGTCAATGTCATGCGAAACCCAATTGACGCTGCCTGTGATGGTTACATGATCACTGACCTGAAAAGGCATCGCTGCACTGGCCCCATAATAAACATACCCGTCACCTACATCTGGCTCAACCACACCCAAAGTTACTCCTAGGTCGAGGGATGTGCCAGCGTCTTCCAGAGGAATACTCCATCCGAGAGAACCTTCTGCAGTAAATGTATCTAGATCAAAATCATAGAACGTATAAAGGCCCGCAGCAGTACCACTGACCTCAGTATTAACACCTAAAAACGCTTCAAACGTACTATCGAAGTTGGTAGAAGGATACTCGTAGAGAGTCGCACCAAAATCCAAAGCTGTTGATTCAGATAATTCCACGCCGTATCCGGCGTAAAAATCCACCTCATCCACATAACCCATGGAGTTTCTCTTTTCCATTGGTGTAGCCGCCCACACTCCGGCATAGAAATCATCCACCGCAACCTCTACCGAAGGATGCAGCGTGAGTTCGGATAGTTCAATCCCCCGAAAGACGTAACTCGAAGTTAGAGTCATATCAGATGAAAAAGAAACATCTGCATGTGTTGACGGGATCATCATCGATGTTGTTAAGAGTCCAAAAAGAGCGATGAACTTCTTCATGGTTTTGTTTTCAAATTTAGTTACTTTCATAGTCTGTTTTGTTGAATGCCCCTCTTTTTCATGGAAATTCTACTCCGTAAAAAAAGAGACATTTTGCCTTATAGCCAGTTCCGTGCCTAAATCTGACTAATTTATGAAATCTATCTCATTTGCCTCATTTTTTGCTTTTTTTGCGGTTATCCTGGGAGCTTTTGGAGCACATGCTCTCAAAGAAAAACTGATCCTGCTTGGCACCACGGAAGCATGGGAAACAGCAGTTCTCTATCATTTTATCCATAGTCTCGCTCTTTTTGCCTTCGGTCTGTGGGGATCTTCCCGTTCTTTGCCTGCATTTTTCCATAAAGCTATCACATGGAGCTGGAGCGTAGGAATTCTTCTTTTTTCGGGCTCTCTCTACGCACTGGCATTGGGAGGACCCAAATTTTTAGGGCCTATCACCCCTATTGGCGGACTACTCTTTATCGTCGGCTGGGGTCTTGTTTTTCTACTTTCCTTAAAAACGGAGCTTAAATCCTCCTGAATCACACTCGCTTCAATGCCACATCTTCCCCTTCGGGATCAACTTCCCCATGACCTCCTGGATGTCCTGAATGCAGTTGGCCAAAAAAGTCAGCCGTTTCTGGTAGGAGGCTGTGTTCGGGATTGGCTACTTGGCTTACAGCCCAAAGACATTGATGTAGAAGTTTATGGATGCTCGGCAGATACACTTATTCAACTGCTAACTCCTTTTGGGAAAATTAATCTGGTGGGTAAAAGCTTTGGTGTCATTAAACTGACTCTCCAGTCAGGTATTTACGACTTCAGCCTGCCCCGTAGAGAGTCTAAAAAAGGGAAAGGACACAAAGGGTTCATTGTAGAAGCAGATCCACATCTAAGTGAAAAAGAAGCCTCTGCTCGAAGAGATTTCACGATGAACGCCATTCTTTATGACCCCATTGAAGATACGCTCATCGATTTCTTTGACGGAGCACAAGATCTCAAAAACAAAGTCCTACGGCATACCAGCAACGCGTTTTCGGAAGACCCTCTGCGTGTTCTCAGAGGATTCCAATTTGCCGCACGCTTTGGCTTAAAAATGATTCCCGAGACCGTTTCTCTATGTGAATCCATCCAATCTGAATACGCCACGCTGCCTCAGGAGCGCATCTGGATGGAATGGGAAAAATGGGCTTCACGGTCAACCATCCCATCGATGGGGATAACTCTCCTCTTTGAGACCGACTGGATCAAACACTTCCCTGAAATCGCCAAACTGCATGAACTTCCTCAGGATCCCGAATGGCATCCCGAAGGGGATGTTCTCATACATACGAAACATTGTTTGGATGCTCTTGCTCAATTGCCCGCCTGGCAAACCGCCTCCCATAAAGAACGAACCATTTTAATGCTGGCCACCCTGGCGCATGATTTTGGCAAAGCTTCAACCACAGAATTTGCCGAACGCAGAGGGAAGAAGCGATGGATCAGCCCCGGACACGAAGCTGCCGGTGGTCCATTGGCAGATGCATTCCTCCAACGAATCGGATCTCCTCTCGCTATTCGCGAAAACATCCGTCCTCTGGTAGAAAACCATCTTTATCACCACTCCTGGAATAACTCCGGCCCATCCGGGGCCAGCATTCGTCGAATTGCTCGACGACTAACCCCCGGCACCATCCATCAACTCTGTATGATAATGGAAGCAGATCACCTCGGTCGCCCTCCTTTGACTTCAGTTGAGACAGTTGACCGAATTGATCTGCTCCGGCAAAAAGCGGATGAGCTGGAACTGGCTCGCAAAGCCCCCAAACCTATTCTCTTAGGCCGTCACTTGATCCAACAGGGAGAACCCCCCGGCCCCACCTTTAAAGCTATCCTCAAAACCGCTTTTGAAGCTCAACTTGAAGGTTATTTTTCAGATGAAGCCGGCGCGATCGAATGGCTCCGCGCTTATCTGACAAAAAACAAGTGACCCATTGCCCTTTAGACGCTTTTATCATACTTCTTTACCTGCAACTTTATCAATCAATCCTCTAAAACCGATAAACCAACTATTCCAACAAGATGAATCAACTGGAACAATTGCGCCAATTTACCACTGTCGTAGCCGATACTGGCGATTTTAACTCTCTTAAAGAATTTGAACCAAGAGATGCGACGACAAACCCCAGCCTCATTCTCAAAGCAACGCAAATGGAGGCGTATAGTGAACTGCTGGATAAAGCGGTTGCAGATAATAGAGGAGCCGGTTTGCCCACTCCGGCCCTGATTGATAAAATAACCGATGATTTACTCATTCTTTTCGGGAAAGAAATTCTCAACACCATCCCTGGTCGTGTCTCCACCGAAACAGATGCCCGTCTTTCTTTTGATGTCGAAGGCTCAGTCAAAAAAGGTCGGGACCTCATTGCTCTCTACGAAAAAAAGGGTATCTCCCGTGATAGAATTCTTATAAAAATAGCTTCCACCTGGGAAGGCATCGCCGCAGCTGAAACACTCGAAAAGGAAGGTATCCACTGTAATCTGACATTGCTTTTTTCGCTGGTCCAGGCTGTGCGCTGTGCGGAGGCAAGGGTAACTCTTATCTCACCCTTTGTTGGACGCATCATGGATTGGCATAAAGCCAAAACAGGAAAAACCTATAACAGCCAGGAAGATCCCGGAGTAATCTCTGTTCAAAATATTTATAACTACTACAAACATTTTGATTATCAAACAGAAGTTATGGGAGCCAGCTTCCGCAACACAGGCGAAATCCTCGAACTGGCGGGATGCGATCTTTTGACCATTAGTCCAAATTTACTGAGTGAATTAGCGGCTTCTGACGAAACAGTCCCCTGTAAACTGAGCGAAGAACAAGCCAAAGCGATGGATATCGAAAAGATAAATCTTGATGAAAAATCGTTTCGCTATCAGTTAAATGACGATGCGATGGCAACCGAAAAGACGGCTGAAGGCATTCGCAATTTTGCGATCGATATTGGCAAACTTGAAGCTCTGATCAGTTCAAAACTCTGATTAACGTTTTACCTTACCTTTTTGTCAGTGAATGTTTTTTCTTGAATAGGCACTTTCTGTATCCGTTTGAGCAAGACCTTACCCTTACCTAAGTTTCCACCCTCCAGAATCTTAGCCCGCAAACCTCCATTTCCTTTCAAGAATTCCTCTGCTCCGTCTCCATGCGCCTGGTTCATCCAAAAGCAGGGACGACATTCTTCACAACCTTCAAATAGAATATCTCCCAAAGTGAATTGCCAACCAATCAGAGAATTTAAATCAATTCCTTCAGTTATCACATTGCGGCGATAAGCACTTTCATCTCCTCTTCCTTTTTCCAAGAACTGATAAAGTTTTTGATGTACTTCATAAGAAAAAAAAGTGATTTGTCCCTTATAATCAGGTCGACTCCCGTAAAACCGATCTCCTTCGATTCCATATCCAGCTCGACAGGATATTTCGTCCACCTCGTGGATAGGATTAGTCCCCGCAGGTTTCCCATAATGACCAAAATAGTTGTGCCCTGGAGAAATAAATAAACTGCGGATGAAAATATGATCTGATTGTGACATTTTTATTCTAAAATAAGTGGTCCCGTCATCAGTAGCAATCTTCCAAAAAAGTTATCTAAAAGTCAAAATGATGGCAGAGATTATTTTTTACCCCATCGAACAGAAAAAGCAGACTCTCTTTTAACTTTACTATTTCCTGTAATAGAAAGCTGGATAGATCGCCCTTCTACTAGATCTATGGAGAAGTGAATCGCCTCTTTTTTGGCTTTTTCTTCCCATCTAATTTTCCTTATCTGCGACAAGCCATTGCTTACCTCATAGACAATCATAAAACGGCTCCGCGACCCTTTCTTTCGTAACAGAAGCGTATCAGAATAATCATTTGGTTCTGCCGCGATTGCCAACGTACTTCTCCACGCTGGAGACCGATAGGTAATCAACTCATCACAGGCAGTTAAGACATGAGCGGTAACACACCTTTTTCCCCGCTTCCACATTGCCTTCCATCCTCCCTTAGTCCTTCCCCCGGTGAGAAACTGTTTAAGAGGATAATAGGAATGTTCCTGATAAATCTTTTTCTTACGAGGACGAAGAATTGGCTCCAATGAAAACGTGGCAGGTCTAATGATTTTTTTAGGCGGAACATAGAAATCCTGGCTTCCCATCGCCGAAAAAAAACAAAGCCCTTCCTTTCGTCCACCCAGAAAAGCCGGCACTGTTGAAGGAACATGAGCCCGCACATTATAATCATGCGTCTTGCCGCCCTCGACATCAAAAATATCCACCAAAATTGGAAAACCATCTGTCTTGCGCAACAAAGTGACTGCTCGGCGCAAGATAATCTCGCCTTCCAACTTTGTCTTCATGTCCACAAATCTCGCCCTCCCCTTTTCCGTAAATTCCAATAACTCACTCCGACCAACAGCTTCAGAATTCTTCTCATCCACCACAACTGTCTGATGACTCGCAGTGGAAGTTCCCCATATCTTCCCAGGGTGATCCCAGAGATACCCAATATCCGGAAAAATTTCCCATCTTCCGGCAAAAAGCTGCAAGTTAAGAGCATCCTTATGGCGATGTTTGCAATCACCGTCTGATCCGGATAGATACATCTGGATTCGGTTTGCTCCCGAACCTATTCCCAAACAGGCAAACCGCCGATCCGAATAAAATTTATTCAGTGCCTGTGGTTTTACTGTTTTTATTTTTTCAGACAGATCTGCATTGATAATGGCAAAATCCGAGGGCTCACTTTGCTGGGCCGGAACAGGAATCCCACATCGTATTCGGGCAATGTCCACGGTTCGCGTAGGGACACGAGAACAGGAATAGGTATCATCCATGGGGGGAAACAATCCGGTCGGCGTGGCAATTTCTAGCAATCCTTCTAATGCTTTTCTGTAAGGACCTTTTCGGTACAAATCCGTATGTCCGCGTAACATTTCCGGTATCTGCCATAAGTCTTCCCCAATCGGTTTATGCCCATAGAGAGGCGTTTCCTTCATCGACCCATCCGGATAAAACTGTGCAGCCAAGATCTTATGAAATCCATCCAGTCCAGCCTTTACTTCAGAGATATTTCCATAGACCAAACCAAAGGCAACCCTGGCAGCTCTCACCGGTCCCGCCTTATTAGTGATCGGTGTGTACGCTTTTACATCGAGATAAAGCTCCAGCAGAAAATCCTGTTCGATCCTGATTCGCTCTCTTTGGGGAATTGCTTTTTTGACCAAATCATAGGCCTGAAAGAGTTTTACGAATGTCTGTGCTGTCGCCGACATTTCCGGAGCCAAACGGCTGGACCCCCACAAACCGGAGGCCACCTTGGTTGTTTCCGTGGTCGTATCTCCATGAAAAAACCCTTTGTAGCGACCATTATAAGCTGAAAGGCAGGCATTTCGTTTGAAGACTGTCGGCAAAGCATCAGCATTTTCCACGGCAAACCCCGGCTCGGCATCCACTATATCTTGAAGATAACTATGCAGAGGATAACCGGAATAAACCTCTGCCATTCGCTCTAGGATAGATTGCACAACACTGGCATATTTTTTCTTTCTGCTAAAGGCATAGGCTAAACTCAAAGGCGTAACTCTCGCTAGAGCCCACTCTAGCTTCATTGCACGAATATTTCCACTGAACGACACATGAGTTGGCTCTCCCACATACCGGGCAGCCCTTTCTCCCAACCGCCAATCCTCTGAAGCAACTTCTTCCGGCCGAAGATAAAAGGTATAGCGTTTTTTGAGCCGGGGCAGCTCCAGCGCTCCTTCTTCCGGATAACGTGAATCCGGAAAAGAAATGCCACAATAAGGACAACTCAATCTCTCCGGTTCTCGCCAATTCCAGTCCCAGAAATAAAGGTTCAACCCTTCTGCGGATTTCTTTCCTATGCAATGAGGACAATAATTACCTCGGCAATTCCAAGGGCCCAAATCACTGATGAACGATCGCCAAAAGGACGCATCCAATTCAACCACTTCATCCGCATCTGCAAAAATCTGCTCCTGCCATTTTTTCGCAGTAGGATGACATTCAACATTTCGTCGTAGCCGTTTGATTTGCTCATCTCTGATCAACAACTGCGATTCCGCGCTTCCTTTTCCCGCATAACGTTTTTTCCATCGTTCCCTTTTCAATCTTTCCTTTTTTTCTTCCGGTATCGGATAAGGAACAACACCTCCTCCTGAATCATGGCCAATCCATTGTCTGAAGATTCGTAACTCCCGGGCATTCAGTTCAGCTACCTTTTTAGGTGGTAAGGGAATGTACTTCATCATTTTGTTCTCACACTGCGCTCGATAATCTGAACAGACAAGGAGAAGTCATCCCTTTCATTTTAAATTTTTTCCGCTCCGCATCAGAAGCAATATTCCAACAGAAGCGTCATTCTCTCTTCTGATTGGAACTATTTATATTGAGAATTCTCGGCATAATTATGTTGTGTATCTCTTAGAGTTCAAAAAAACACATGCTTCGTCTTTCTCGTTTTACACGATTGCGACGGTATTTCCCTTAAATAATTCCTGTCTAACACCCTTCAACGTTATGCCGTTTTTCTCGGTCTTCCGACATAGAGTATCTGCCACCCTCTTCACCACTTGTCTGGTTTTTCCTCTTACTTCTGTTGCGCAGCAACCATCTTACCTACCTCCCGATTCTGGAGAAATTCTCAGTCAGTATAGAGAACGTTGTGATTACGTGCTTTCGCAAGCTGTAACAACAACCAGCTCATTTGATGAAACCCAGGGAGATTTGTTTGGCGTTGCCGCGAATCTTGATCGCAAAACTAATCTCGAATGGGCGCGAAAACGCTTACGCACATTCAACGAACCTCCAACCGGAAACATGTTTTGGATGATTCCGATGGTCTTAATAATGCAAACAGGGCGCGACACCTTAAATGATGATGATTGGGCCTACATCCGCAAACTCTGGAAGACCTATTATCCTTACAGAGGAGATACCGAAAATCATTGGCTGATGTATTACACCGGTCAATATCTAGCTGCTGAAATGTTTCCAGATGATGGACCAGAGCATTGGTTTAATGGAAAATCTTCTGCCGAAAATATGGATGAAGCTCGCAGCTATATTGAAGACTGGATTGATATTACTATCTCTCACGGGCAGGGAGAATTTGATTCCCCTAACTACGCAGATGTGTATATCCGCCCTCTTTTGCTGCTAACAGGCTGGGTAAAGGATCCTTCGTTTCGCCACAAAGCAAGAATGATACTCGATTATATTTTACTGGACTATGCCGTCGAAAGTCTAGACGGCTTTTACGGAGGTGCTCATAGTCGCGTTTACCCTCGCCACGTTATTGTGCCCTCCTTAAATGCCATCAATCCGCTGGGATGGTTGTTTTTTGGCCAGGGAGAGTATCGGTATAACGCAACTCATATCATCGCAGTCTTAAGTGGTTACACCCCACCCACAATTCTCTTTCACATCGCCAACGATCGAACAAAACCCTACATTCAACGCGAGCTGAAGAGAACTCGGTGGCGCTTGCGCAACGCCGGACCAAATTCGTTTGAAGTAAAGGGAAAACGCACCGTTCCCGTTTACAAGTACAGCTATGTTGATTCGGATTTCATTCTTGGGTCCTGCCAAGGTGGTCTCTTGCAACCCATTCAACAACAAACCTGGAGCTTGATCTGGCGTGGCCCAACTGGTTCATCCAATACCTTTTTTGGACTGCAACCTCATTCTTCTCCTTTTGAAGGATCCATGTATTTCGGTGAAGATCCGGACACCGTCACAGATCTGATTGCCCGATCCAAAGTGGACTATGACTCCGAAGATAAACTGCAAGGAGGATCTCCTTATGAACAAGTGTTCCAACATGAAACTGCTCTCATTGCACTGTATGATATCCCCAAAGACGCACGTTTCCCTTTAATTCATACCTTCTTCTCTCGAGACCTTAAACAGCGAGAAGAAGATTCATCCGGCTGGATCTTTGCTCAGGGAGGTCCTGTTTATATCGCCTATAGGCCCTTTGCGCCGGGAGAATGGAAACCTGTTGACTGGACAGGGTTACTCAAAAGCGGAGCAGGTGGCTTTGTCAGTACCGGGTTCGCAGCCTTGAGTGAAGGAAGTCAATCCTATGCCAGTTACGAACGACAAAACGGATACATCGTGCAAATTGCACCCTCTCGAGAACATGACTCTTTTGAATCATTCAAAACCGCGGTGAAAGCGCTCCCTTTGGAATTTTCACTTTCGCCTACTCCCTCCGCGACTTTCACCTCCTTAGATGGATCCGAGCTCCAGGTTTCTTATGGAAAACCTCCATCCATTAACGGAAACGATGTCGAGTATTCCTCTTGGAAACTTTTTGACGGACCATTTTCTCAATCCGAACGTGGCAGCAAACGTCTAGAAATGCAGTATGATCGCGAACGATACATCCTCGACTTTAATACCGTTACCATCGAAGAAACCATTATTCCCTCCCGATGAAAACCCTATTCTCTTTCTTTTTTATCCTTCTCTTCAGTGCAGTAGAATTGACTGCAGAAAAAACTGAAGAAAGAGTTCAAATGTTCGCTGCCTTATCAATGACTAAGGCTCAGGAAAGCAGCTCTGTGCCAACAGATGCAGGTGTTTTCCTCTACAATAATGAGGGCCAGTGGACCCGTTTTGGTCCAAAGATTATAAATATCGCTAGTGCTACGGCAGATAGCAGAAACCCTGATACCATTTACCTTGCATGCGGAAACGGTATTTCACGTTCCCGGGATGGTGGAAAAACCTGGAGAATGACAACTGGATGGGAGGTCAGCGATGTAAAGACCATTGCCATTGATCCGACTGATCAAAATAATGTGTATGCCGCGACAGCCTGGGGAGTATGGCTCACCAGAGATGGTGGTGAAAGCTGGGTGGAAGCAACCACAGGGCTTCCCAAAAAATACTCCCGCACTATTCTGCTGGATCCGTCTGATCCAAACCGTCTCTTAGTCGGAACAGAAGGAGGCATCTATGTAAGCCATGACAAAGCTCAGACTTGGAAGCATGTGCCTACCTCTCCAGAAACCACTGTCTTCCGAATCAAGCAAAGCAAAGCAAATCCTAATCTTTGGATCGCCGGAACACATAAAAACGGAGTCCTCCTTTCAACTGACAATGGAAAAACCTGGGCCTCAACAGCTCCTACGTTGCGCAAAGCCAACATCTATGGCGTTGCCGCAGATTCTTCGAATGCTACCCATTTAGCCGCTTCAGGGTGGGGCGTCGGTGTTTCCATTTCTATAGATTCCGGCAAAACATGGATAGATAGAAGTGAAGGACTGCCTTCTCCCCATGTGCTTGCCTTAGTTTTTGATCAAAATCATCCCGGCCGACTTTGGGCTTCTACTTTCGAAGAAGGAACCTTTTATACCGACGACCTTGGGCTTACCTGGTACGAAGGGGGCATTTATGGTGCTTATGTCTGGGATCTCGGTTTTCTTCCCCAAAAACCTTAACTCTTTATTTATTTTAAGGTTTTAGTCTGCTACTTTTACTATCTCTTTCCAATACATCCATCACGTTTAAGGGCCTTTCCCATAGACATATCTTTTAACCTAATACCCTAATCCCATGCCGTTCTTTCCGGTTCTTTTTCACAGGCGTTTAGTCGCTCTTCTAGCCATTCTTCTAGCTCAGCCTGTTTTTTCTGCGGTTCAACCATCACCAGGCGCCTCACTCAGCGATGAGGAGATCATCCGCCAGTATAAAGAACGGTGCGAATACATTCTCAATCAAACAATTGAAACAACGGATCCAAATGATCTCTCTACGGGCAGTCTCTTTCAAGTCGCGGTCAACCTACATAAAGGAACAAACATAGAATGGGCACGTAAAAGGCTGGTTTTCGACAATCAACCACCCAGCGGAAACATGTTTTGGGTGCTTCCGATGGTTCTACTGATGCAAGTCGCAAAAGATATTGAAGAGGAGACTGGGCAAAGTCTTCTCACCAATGATGATTGGGCCTTTATTCGAACCCTGTGGAGAACCTACTTCCCTTACCGAGGCGACACCGAAAACCACTGGATCATGTATTATGTTAGCCTCTATTTGGCTGCTGAAATGTTTCCGGAAGATGGACCAGAACGTTGGTACAATGGAAAATCTTCTGCCGAAAACATGGCCGAAGCACGTGAATACATTGAAGACTGGATCAAAATTACCACCTCCTATGGACAAGGAGAATACGACTCCCCCAACTATATAGGAGAATACACCCGCCCCATGGCGCTTTTGGCAGGATGGGCCAACGACCCCGTCCTCCGCCAAAAAGGGAAAATGATGATGGATTATCTTCTACTCGATTTTGCCGTCGAAAATCTGAATGGGATCTACGGTGGAGCTCACAGCCGTGTTTATCCTCGATATCTGGTCCAACCTTCCCTCACAGCCTCAGCTGCTCATGGTTGGCTTTTCTTCAACCAAGGCGAGTATCTTGCAAACAGCAGTAATATACTTATTGCTCTAAGTGGTTACACTCCTCCACCAATCCTCCTCCGCATCGCCCAAGATCGGGATAATCCTTATATTCATCGCGAGTTAAAAAGGACACGGTGGCGTTTGCGTAATGTGGGAGAAACCGCTTTCGAAATCGATGGGAAAAGCACGATCCCAGTTTATAAATACAGTTACGTGCATCAGGATTACATCCTCGGTTCTTCACAAGGAGGTCTTCTTCAACCCATCCAACAACAGACCTGGAGTCTCATTTGGTACGAACCCAAACCAGCCGGAATTTCGAACACAATGTTCGGGATTCAGCCTTATTCGTCGCCTTTCGAAGGAACTATGTATTTTGGTGAAAATTGGGATACCGTTACAGATCTAATTTCTCGTTCCAAGGTAGACTATGACTCCGAGGACAAACTTGAGGGAGGATCGCCCTACGAACAGATTTTCCAACATAAAGCCGCACTTATCGCTCTTTACGATATCCCGGAAGGGACACGTTTTCCCTTGATTCATACCTTCTTTTCACGAGACCTCAAAAACAGAGAAGAAAATGCCTCCGGCTGGATTTTTGCACAAGGTGGCCCAGCTTACATCGCTTATCGTCCACTTGCTCCGGGAGAATGGAAACCCGTCGACTGGACAGGTTTACTGAAAAGCGGGGCAGGTAACTACTTTAGCGCTACCTTAAGCCCTACCTCAGGATTTGAACCATTGGCAGGAGGAAGCGAATCTTATGTCAGCTACGAATTACAAAATGGATACATTGTCCAAATAGCATCAGTAAAAGACTATGATTCTTACGAAGATTTTAAAAACGCTGTGGTGGCTCTGCCTTTAGAATTTTCACTCACCCCGACTCCATCCGTTACCTTTACAGATCTGGAAGGAACCGAACTATCGGCCCAATATGGCAAAGCTCCCTCCATTAACGGCAAGGAAGTAGATTATTCCACCTGGAAACTTTTTGATGGTCCTTTTGCACAAGCTGAAAAAGAAAGTGAATCTCTCGAAATGATTTATGGACAGGAACGTTACTTTCTTGATTTCAAGAATGCCCGCATTGAAACCTCCATTTTACCTACCAAATGAAATTCCTACTCTCCTCTTTTTTTATCCTGTTCTTCGCAACACTTCCTCTGCTTGCTGACGACAGCCTCGTTGAACCTAAACTATTTGCAGCTCTCGGGATGACAAAATCCCAAAAGGCAAGCCCCATTCCAACAGACTCCGGCGTCTTTTTATATGATACTGTCAACGAAAGGTGGCGGCGTTTCGGGCCAACTATTCAGCAAGTGAACAGTCTGTCGACAGATCCCTCTAATCCGGAAAACATCTTTCTCGCCTGCGGAAATGGAATCGTTCGATCACAAGATAATGGAAAAACATGGCGGATGGTCACCGGATGGCGCGAAAGTGATATTACAAAAATCGTGATTGATCCTTCCAATGGTAAAAATGTGTATGCGGCATCCGCCTGGGGAGTGACCATCTCCAGAGATGGAGGCGATAGTTGGTCCGCTGCCAATGAAGGCTTAGTTGAGAAATTCTCCAACTCCATTGTCGTGGATCACCTGAATCCAAAGCGCTTGCTCGTCGCGACAACTGCAGGACTTTTTGTCAGTTACGACAGCGCAGAAACCTGGGAACAAATACCGACAACACCCAAGATTGCGATTCTCGGGCTAGGCCGTAACAAAGCCGATCCAAACATCTGGATTGCCGGAACTGAAGGGAACGGAGTTATCCTATCCTCTGACAATGGTAAAACCTGGCAATCAACCGCTCCGGGACTCAGCACCGCCAACATCTACGGTGTTACAACCGACCCTTTCAATGGCGAAAACTTAGCAGCTGGTGGCTGGGGAACAGGGATTTGGATCTCCACTGATGGAGGTAAAAGCTGGAAGAATCGCGGAAAAGAGCTTCCGTCACAAAATATTACTGCGACTACTTTCGATTATGCCCAATCCGGCCGATTATGGGCTTCGACCTTTGAAGAAGGTACTTTTTATTCGGATGATATGGGAGTCACCTGGCGTTCAGATGATGTGGTTGTGCCGGGAGCAACCGGAAGCATTTTAGGAGCCTATGTTAATGATCTAGGGTTTATCTCTGTCAAAAAATAAAACCTCCCTCAAAAAATTATCACTTTTTTCCACCTGTGGCTGTTACCGGAATTCGGTGACAGCCATTTTTTAAGGAAATAGGAACCCCTCATAATTTTCTCCAATGATCCCCTTGCCTCTCACTGGGTTCTCTCTCCATACTTCTACTCTTTATGACGACTAGCGCTTCATATTCGATTGGAATCGACGGAGGAGGAACCAAAACGGATTTTATCCTGGTGGATTCTTCCGGAAGGATTCTTTCTCAACATTCTACTGGTGGCACCAATCCAAGCCTCTATGGGCAGGAAAACGTCGAAATAATTCTCAGGCAAACCTGCGCTCAATTAATTATAGAGGCAGGTGTTCCCCAAGGAAGTATCCAAAAAACACTACTTTGCATGGCGGGGCCTCCTAAAACATGGAGAGCCATTGCGGAAAATCTCAGAGGATTGGGCACAGTCACTTCTGTTGATGATTCTGTTCCAGTCGTACAACTGGCTCTAGGAAATTCCTCAGGACTCGTCCTGCACGCCGGTACCGGATCATTTGTGGCGGCGAAAGACAACGAAGGGAATCTACACTACGCTGGCGGCTTAGGCTGGCGGATGGGAGACGCAGGAAGTGGACTGGATCTCGGACGTAGAGGAATGACTCGAGCATTTCTGGAACTTCAAGGATGGGCTGATGCAACCCGATTGTCTTGCGAACTTCAGGAGTACATGGGAATAACCAACCTGCAGGAAATCATGGAGAAAATTTACGTGACCTCTTCCGAAGCGAATAAGCTCATCGGAGGGTTTACCCCAATAGTCATCAAACTGGCAACAGAAGGACTCACCGAAGCCGTGTCCATTCTGAAAGAGTCCATCGCACCCATCCTCTCACTCGCGCAGCAAGTGGCCCAAAAGCTCAACCTCTATTCGACTTGCTGCTGTGGCTTAAGCGGAAGACTTCTCTCATCCCCTTTTGGCAGATCTCTTATTTCAGAAGCCCTCGCCTCCCATTCTCTGCAATGGGATCTGCTTTGTGTCACAGAACCACCTATTGAAGGTATTCGGCAACTATTAGTAAACAAACAATAAGTCACTCCATCACATCCCTTATGAAGGACACCCTCATTGGAATCGAAATCGGCGGGACAAAGCTGCAGGTGGTCTTAGGAGAAAATCCTGAGGTCATTGTCAAACGCCATCGCTATGTTGTCGATAAAGCTAAGGGCGCAGTTGGTGTCCGCAACCAGATAGAAGACGGTGTCAAAAAGCTGCTCGCTGATCACTCCGTTTCTGGAATCGGGGTTGGATTTGGGGGTCCCTTTAATATTCAAACCGAAAAAGTAAGCTGCTCCCATCAAATTGAAGGATGGAATGATTTCGAAATCAGACCCTGGCTCGAAAATATCGCGCATTGCCCCATCACTGTCGACAACGATGCCAATACCGCTTCCCTCGGAGAGGCGATCTACGGTGCTGGCAAAGAAGCGAACCCTGTTTTTTACGTCACACTGGGCAGTGGTGTCGGGGGAGGACTTGTCGTTGATGGGAACATCTATCATGGTGCACCTCCGGGAGAGTCCGAAATCGGCCATATCCGTCTCGATAAAAGCGGAAAGATTGTCGAATCCAGTTGTTCAGGCTGGGCAGTTGACAGTAAAATTCGCACTTTAAAAACAACCGATCCTGATAGTTACCTCTGCCAATTACTCTCCAATGAAAAAGAAGGAGGAGAAGCAAAATTTCTAAACACTGCTCTCAAAAAAAAGGACCCGGCAGCGATCAGGATTCTGGACGAAACAGCTGATGATCTGGCCTTTGGTCTTTCCCATGTGGTTAACCTCTTTCACCCCGCCATCATTGTTCTGGGCGGTGGCCTCGCCCTTCTCGGAGAACCACTGAGAGCATCCGTCGAAAAAGCGATGCCTCCTTACCTTATGGATGCCTTTGCCCCAGGACCTAAAATCGCTTTGACCGAACTGGGAGAAGACCCAGTAATCGTCGGCGCTTTAGAATTAGCCAGACGAAAAGGTCTGATAGAGAATTAATGCTAAAGATTTGTTACTCACCTAAGCAGCATTTCTATAATCTTTCGGCCCTATTCTGCACATGAATTGACAGACATGGTAAACTCCAAAAAGTAACCGATTAGTTACTTTTGGCCCCTTTATTGACTTCAGCTTCATTCTTTTATGCAAAAACCCTCTTCTCTTTCCGTATTGGTTGCCGGTAGTGGTGCTGTCCGCGCCCATCCTACTCGCGGAGGCCCTTCCTTTCTCGTTAACATCGATGGTAAGAACTTACTCTTCGATTGTGGACGATGTGCCGTGCATAATATCTCTCGTTTCGGCGTGCCGGTAGAGACAATCTCCGAAGTTTACATCACGCATTTACATTTCGACCACATCTGCGATCTGCCACTCTTGTTGCTCTTATCGTGGAACAATGGCCGTACGCAACGCATGCCCATCTATGGTCCTAAAGGAATCAAAACATTCCTGGAAAACGGACTACGCCATGCTTATGTCGACGATATCAAAAGCCGTCTTTCCCATGGGAAAAATCCAGACTATTTGGAATGGGATACCATTGAACTGACTAAAGAAGGGATATTTCGCGAAGAAGCGACTCACACCATCGACACTTTGATAACCAAGCATGGCGGATTGCTTAACTTCAACTTTCGAATTACCACACCGGATAAGAAAATTGTCATCACCAGTGACTCAGAACCTGATCCACGTTTGATCGATTTTTGCCGCGATGCTGATCTAGTGCTGATCGAATGTTCAGGAACCAAAGAATTTTACGCCACTCAACAATGGGGTGGCTGGCATATGACTCCAGAAGACATTGGGCAAATCGTCAGTGAAGCCGGAGCCAAGAAAGTCATCTTAAAGCATCTCGTCATCGAGAGTTTTTCCAAGGACCCCAATATTTCCGAATCTATGGCCCAGGTTATTCGCTCTCTCCACCCTAACGGAGACATTATCGTGGGTGAAGACGGCATGAAGATTACCCTATAACTTTAACACTCATGCCAGAACGCCCAACATATGACTACATTATCTTAGGCGGAGGGCATAATGGGCTGATCACCCAGGCCTATTTAAGCAAAGCTGGCCTGCGCACCCTTTGTATCGAGCGACGAAACTCTGTTGGCGGTGGCGCAGAAACCATGGAAGACCCAAGATTTCCGGGATTTCTGCACAACACTCATTCCTTTTTTCATCGTGGCATCACCAGCATGCCATGGTATCGCGATCTTGAATTAGAGAACCTCGGGCTTTCCTACATTCAACCCGAACTCTGCACCGCCCTCGTGCGTCGAGACGACGAAGTTCTCGAATGGTGGAGTGATATTAATATGACCATCGAGTCATTTGCACGTTTCAGTAAAAAAGATGCCGAGGCTCTCTCTCGCTGGAGAAACGATTTCATACCAATCGTTCAAACTATCCTGGAACCCGAAAGTCGTTCTGTGCCGGTTCCCCCACAAAAACGTGAAACCCATCTGCAAAAGAGTCCTGAGGGACGATTGTTATTGGAGACGAGCCGGCTCTCTCCTCTCGAATTCGTCATGCGCGAGTTTGAACACCCCACCATTCAAGCCGGCCTGCTTTTCTTCAACGGATTACGTGAAGTCGATCTGCGCTGTCCCGGGTTTGGTCATCACATCCCTGCTCTCTTCGCCAGCTCTGGTCGTCCCCAGATA
>JANQKU010000004.1 GCA_028280955.1 Opitutaceae bacterium | reverse complement strand
GGGCTCATATTTTGGGGAAATTAAGGGGGATTCTGGATTTGCTTTTTGGCAGGGGGCGTTTTTTGCTGATCCTCTTTTTTGCTATGAAAGTATTAGTCGCTGATAAGATATCTCCAAAGGGAGTAGAATTTTTTCGAAGCCAGAATGGTTTCGAAGTCGTTGAGGCATACGATTCTACTCCTGAGCAAATTTTAGATCTGGTAAAGGATGTTCATGCGATTGTTGTCCGTAGCGAAACAAAAATAACAGCTGAAGTCCTCGCCGCTGCATCAAAGTTAAAGGTTGTGGGTCGTGCCGGTGTTGGTGTTGACAATGTAGACGTAGAAGCGGCGACGGAAAGAGGGGTGGTGGTAATGAATACGCCGAGTGGAAATACCATAGCGACAGCAGAGTTGACTTTTACGCATATGCTATGTGGCGCACGTCCTGTTCCCCAAGCGGCAGCTTCGATGAAAGAGGGTAGATGGGATCGAAAGAGTCTTTCGGGTAGTGAACTTTTTAAAAAGAAATTAGGTGTTATTGGGATGGGCCGTATAGGTGGGGAGGTTGCTAAACGTGCCCAGGCATTTGGAATGAAGATTATCGCGTATGATCCTTATCTTGCTCCGAGTCGAGCGAAGGCGATGGAGGTTGAGAGTGTAGAGTTAGATGAACTCTTAGCAGAGGCGGATTATATCACTGTGCATATGCCTTTAACCGAATCGACCAAATATCTACTTGACGAAAAGGCTTTCGAGAAAATGAAGCAAGGGGTTCGTATTTTTAATTGTGCAAGGGGAGGGCTTCTCCAGGAGTCCGCTTTGGTTGAGGCACTCAAGAGTGGAAAGGTGGCTGCGGCAGGGTTGGATGTTTATGAAAAGGAGCCTTTGTCGGAAGAGAGTGAGTTAAGAAAATTTGATCAGGTGTCTCTGACCCCTCATCTCGGAGCTTCTACCAAAGAGGCGCAGGAGAGTGTGGGATTGGAAATTGCAGAGGCGATTACGGAGACGCTAGCTGGAGGAATTATCAGCAATGCTGTTAATATGCCTTCTATTGACTCTCAGACATTGGAAAGAATTGGGCCCTATTTGGAATTGGGAGCGAAACTGGGAACTTTTATCCAGCAGATTTCTCCTGCACAGATTAAAAAACTACACATCACTTATTGGGGTAAAGTAATGGATCTGGATGCCAATTCCCTGACTCGATCGATTTTGAAGGGATTTCTTCAGCAGATTAGTGGTGAAAGTGCCAATTTCGTCAATGCACTCATCATTTTTGAAAGATTGGGCATAGAGGTTGAGATAACAAAATCCAATCAAGAGAGTGATTATAGTGAGTTGGTTCAGATTGAAGCTCACTCGGCCAAGGGTGGCGTCAATTCTGTTTCAGGTACTCTAATTGGAACAGCGCACATTCCTCGTCTGGTGGGTATTAATGGACGTGAAGTGGAAACTAATCTTCAGGGGATAATACTCGTTGTGGAAAATCGTGATGAACCCGGAATCGTAGGTCAGATCGGAATGATCATTGGCCAGGACAAAGTGAATATTGCGACAATGTCGATGAGTCGAATTGAAGTGGGTGGTGTCGCGTTAACGGTTGTTAACCTTGATTCTCCCTTGAGTGAAACAGTTATGCAGAAGATTTCTTCTCGAGATGGGATTGAGAGCGCTTTATTGGTGCATTTATAAATGAAAAGTTAAAATGATTGGTTGGTTTACATTCCTAGTGTTGTCGTGCGGCTATTTGATTGGGTCACTTCCATTTGGCTACCTTATTGCACGTCGTCATGGAATAGACATTTTTAAAGTTGGAAGTGCTAATCCTGGCGCAACGAATGTAAAAAGATGTGTCGGAAAGAGGGCAGGAAATTGCGTTTTTGTCTTGGATTTCCTCAAAGGAATTGTTTCGTGCGGGTGGATTTACCTTATACCCAATGATGCATTTGCAGAATCAGCGGCTTTTTTAGGGATCATCGGAATTGCCGGAGCAGTTTTGGGACATTCCTTTTCCATTTTTACCCGATTTCGTGGAGGTAAAGGAGTTGCGACTGCTTTGGGGGGAGTTGTCGCATTGATGCCGATTTCAGCATTCATTGGCGCATTGATTTGGGTGCTGCTTTTTTATGGGACTCGATATGTATCGGCGGCTTCGGTTGGTTTAGCTATCAGTTTACCTATTTCGAGGTTCTTTTTATCGGGTATTGATATTGGTTTTTGGTTTGCTTTGGCATTAGCGATGTTCGTCGTTTATCGTCATCGAGAAAATATTCAGCGATTGCTTAAAGGCGAAGAAAACCGTTTTTCTAAAGATACCTCACCATAGAGACAATTTTGGCTAACAACTCAACTTAGTAAGACAATTCAGCATGATATAATGAAAATCTCAAAATCTAAACCTACAGTAAAAATTGGGCTATGCGGTTTTGGCGTTGTTGGACAGGGCGTATGGAAGCATCTTGAGGAAAAGAGTGAAGAGTTTGAAAAAAAGCTGGGTTCTTCCTTTGAGGTGGCAAAAATTGCTGTAAGAGACACTGCCAAGAAGCGTGAGATAAATTTGTCTCCATCTGTATTTTGCAAAGATCCACTTGAAGTGGCAAACGACCCTGAGATTCAGATTGTGTGTGAGCTCATGGGAGGGACAGATGTGGCTAGGAAAGTAGTATTAGCAGCTTTAGCAAAAGGTAAAATTGTCGTGACCGCCAATAAGGCATTACTTTGTTTTCACGGGAAGGAGATTTTTGAAGCGGCAAGAGTGAATGGTGGGCACATCTTTTTTGAAGCAAGTGTTGCCGGAGGTATCCCCATTATAAAAGCCCTTCGGGAAGGCTTAATTGCCAATCGGTTTAGCTTGATTTATGGGATTCTCAACGGGACGTGTAATTTTATCCTTACTCATATGGAAAAGGAAGGGCAACCGTATGAAGTTATCTTGGACGAAGCAAAGAGGCTTGGATATGCAGAAGCGGATGAAGAACTAGATGTCGATGGGTGGGATTCAGCCCATAAAGCCTCAATTCTTGGATTTTTGGCCCATGGGAAATGGGTAAGTACTGATGAAATGCTGGTGGGCGGCATTCGAAATATTACTCAGGAGGATTTTGCTTATGCCAAGAAGTTTGGATACAGCATCAAACTGTTGTCTGTTATTACGCGAGATTTTGAAGCAGACCGATTGTTTATCAACGTCCAGCCTACTCTAATCTCACGCCGAAAAGTATTAGCCAATGTAGATGAAGTTTATAATGGAGTTTGTGTGTGTGGCGATGTTGTTGGAACAACGTTTTACATGGGAGAAGGAGCAGGGCAGAATGCGACATCCAGTGCTGTGATTTGTGATCTTGCCGATGCGGTATCGGTTTTAAATGGAAGTAAACATCCACTTTTTTCAGGTGAGATTTCACCTGATGAATCTAATGAAGAGAATACGCTTAAAGTCTCGACCTTAGAGGAGGTCACCAGCAAATATTATATTCGTATGGTGGTGAAAGATGTCCCTGGCGTTCTGGCAAAAGTGGCATCTGTTTTGTCGAATCATGGTGTTAGTGTTGCCAGTGTTCTCCAACAGGAAGGAAATCAGGAGAAGGGTGCTTCCATTGTTTTGACAACACATAAAACGACTGAGCAAGCTATTCAGGAAATGGTGAAAGATTTTGAAATAACCGAAAGTATATTGAGTTCTCCGGTTCTTCTCAAAATTGGTGAATTTGAAGATTGAGATAAGGATTTTAAGTAATGGCGCGTATAGTCCAGAAATATGGAGGAACTTCAGTTGGTGATGTTGACCGAATTAAACGGGTAGCGGCCCGTGTTAAAGAAACATATGATGAGGGAAATGAAGTCGTCGTGGTTGTTTCTGCCCGTTCTGGTGTTACAAACGAATTAATCACTAGAGCTAAAGAGATTCATCCAATTCCGGATGAACGAGAGATGGATATGCTTTTGTCAGTAGGGGAGCAGGAGACAA
>JANQKU010000282.1 GCA_028280955.1 Opitutaceae bacterium | reverse complement strand
AAAAAGCCCATTGTGGGAACAAATCCTATACTTTTACCCTTGGCCCGAGTATTACGGGAGAAGGTCTGCATTTTGGAGATTGAATCGATTCGTCGCATCATAGGAGAATGAAATAAGAAAAAACTCGGTTTCTTGACTTGAACTATCAAGCGGAGTGACACTTATAAGCAAGTCTTTACGATCAAAGTGATCCGAAGATATCAAAACTCCATTTTCTTTTTATGATACATATTAATGAGAACTTTCTGAAGTTAAAAGCCTCCTATCTCTTTTCAGATATTGCCAAAAGAGTCGCTGCTTACCAGGCGGAAAATCCCGACAAGACCATCATCAAGTTGGGAATCGGAGATGTGACCGAGCCCCTGCCTCAAGCTTGTCTGGAAGCGTTTCACAAGGCCATTGACGAGATGGGAAATCGGGACACTTTCCGCGGTTATGGCCCTGAACAGGGATATCCTTTTTTGAGAGAAGCCATCGCCCAGCACGATTTTCAGAACCGCGGCGCAGATGTTTCACCCGACGAAATCTTCGTCAGTGATGGATCAAAATGTGACTCGGGAAACTTTCAGGAAATCTTTGCTGACGACATTCGTATTGCGATTCCTGATCCGGTCTATCCCGTTTACGTCGATACCAACGTTATGGCAGGCCGGACAGGGCAAAACATCGATGAGCGCTACCAAAACCTCGTTTATCTGGAAGCAACCAAGGAAAACAACTATTCACCTGCTCTGCCGACAGAACCGGTGGATCTCATCTATCTTTGTTATCCCAACAATCCAATCGGTGTAACTCTCAATAAAGAACAGCTAAACGCATGGGTTGACTATGCCAAGGAAAACAAAGCGATCATTCTCTACGATGCCGCCTACGTTTCCTTCATTCGCGATGAAGCAACTCCCCATTCCATCTACGAAATCGAAGGCGCTCGTGATGTTGCGGTAGAATTTCGTAGTTTTTCCAAGACGGCTGGTTTTACTGGAACGCGTTGTGCCTTTACCGTTATTCCCAAAGAATTAAAGGCATGGGACAAAGCTGGAAATGAACATTCCATTCATGCCCTCTGGAACCGACGTCACTCTACCAAATTCAACGGGGTTTCCTATCCCATCCAACGAGCGGCTGCCGCCGTCTATTCACCAGAAGGACAATTGGAAACCAAACAGCTCACCGACTTTTATCTCGAAAATGCAAAGCTCATCCGCGATGCGATGGAAAAACTCGGCTATTCGTGTATCGGCGGTGACAATGCACCCTATATCTGGATCCATACCGGCACCGACTCCTGGGAATTTTTCGACAAACTCCTGCAGAAGGCTGGTGTTGTCTGCACACCCGGTTCCGGTTTCGGAAGATGTGGTGAAGGCTATGTTCGCATCAGCGCCTTTAATAGCCGAGAAAATGTTGTTACCGCTCTAGAACGCATCACCGAATCGCTATCCTAAGAGACTGTCTGTAAAGCCTCTAAACAAACTCATTTCCAAAACCTGAATGACTGTCTTAGATAATCATTCAGGTTTTTTTGTAGCCTGGATTTCGTCTTTTCATAAGCCTCTTCTATAGACATGAAATTCACCTATTCACTGCTTACCTTCGGCTTCATTCTACTTAATTTACCCAAGATGACCACCGCCCATTCCCAATCTCCCAATAATGATATCGCCATCCAAGAAGTAAATGTCATCCAGGACGATCATTTGATGAACACCCCTGAGGACATCAAAATAGTGGGCGATACGCTTTTTATTTCACTCCGAGGAGAGGCCACTGATGAAGATGAATACAATCGAAGTGAATCCGGCATGACCGCATGGGATATAGAAGACCCGCAAACACCAAAACTGATCTTCAAATTTGAACACCCGGATCTCAACGGAGCGATGGATCATATTTTCATCGGGCAAACCCTCTTTCTCCAAAGTCTCTACAATGGAACCTTTCTGAGTATTGATCTTTCAGATATGGAGTCTCCAAAACTTCTGGACAGTTTAAAACTCGGAGAATCCGATACTATCGCCTATCGCCTTTTTAAAATCGAAGATAAAGATCAATTGATCGTATCCATTCGAAAAGAGCCATCGACTCCCACCGGAGAAGTCGCCATTCTCGACATTTCAGATCCCAGTAACATCCGCGTGCTCGACCGCCAAACTGAAGAAAACACCTGGAGTTATGATAACTTTGCCACTGGAGATATTGTCTACTCCTTCCCTTACATGAAAGGGAATAAAAAGCTGCATATCTACCAAGTTTCTCAGGATGGAATGCTGCGATTTAAGAAATCCTTTGAGCATCCTCTGCTCGACGCCGTTCATTCTTTCAAAAGAGGTGATTTACTCTATATCGCAAACTTTGCCCCATCCACCCTAACAATCCTCAACATAAAGGATCCGCTAAACCCTTTTATTGTGGGTGAACTTCAAGATGAACGAATGGGAGAACTCTGCAGAATAGCCATCGATGATGAAAACGGCTTAGTCTGGGTAGCCGGTTATCGAAAAAATAATATCTCCGCCATCGATGTTCGAAATCCAGATAACCCCAAGTTTATCAAAGCATTTGAAAATAACTATTTTGATCGGGTTCAAACCATCGCCTATCACAAAGGACATCTCTATGTTGGATCAAGAGATTCGAACTCCACCGTCATTCTCAAAGTAATCACTCATCCATAACTTTTTCTCTATGCTCAAAACCGTCTTACTCGATCTCGACGGCACTCTCATCGACCACTTTGCGGTTCTTTTCCGTTGTTACGAACACACTCTCATTCGTCTGGGACTACCTGTCCCACCGCCCGAAACAGTCCATCGCAGCGTCGGCGGATCGATGGAAATTACCATGAGGAAATTTGTCCCGGAAGCGCAAGTCTCAGAAGCAGCCCAAATCTGGAGGGAACATTTTGAAGAAATTTTCCTTGAAGATGTCACCCTTCTTCCGGGAGCCCTAGAGTTCATTCAACAGCTTCATGCCCAAAAGATAAAACTGGGTGTTCTCACCAACAAGATCGGCCATCATTCCCGTGCCATCTGTCAACACCTCCAGATAGCCCCCTACCTCAACATCGTAGTCGGTGCCAACGACACACCCTTCCGCAAACCAGCTAAAGAATTATCTCAACTCGTTCTCGACAGATTGGAAACGACCCCTGAAAATGCCTGCCTCATAGGGGATTCGCCATTCGATATCGCCTCGGCCCAAACAGTTGGAATGAAAAGCTACTGCGTCACTACCGGAACCCATCGCAAAAAAGAACTCTCTCTGCACATTCCGGATGGTATTTACGCTTCTCTTTTCGAGCTGGCCGAGGCTGTCTTTGGCCTTACGCTACCTCAAAAAGACAACGTATCCACTGCTATTTAAATAGATAAACCTGCCACTGCTTTCGCGATGACCTCCAGCCAAAACAACCTCAAAGGCGTTCTTGAGAGGATCATTTTTTTCAACGAAGAAAACCACTATTGTATCGCTGAATTTCGTCCCGACGAAAGCAAGGAAAAGACCACCATTGTGGGGATCCTCCCTGGTATTCAATGCGGTGAAACGCTCTCTCTCACCGGGACCTGGACTCGCCATCCTCAACACGGCGCTCAATTCAAAGTAGAGACCTCTCATTCCGAACTGCCGGCCACCGTTTATGGTATTCGCAAGTATCTCGGCAGTGGACTCGTTCCGGGTATCGGAAAAGTCTATGCCAATAAAATTGTCGACCAATTCGGCCTCGATACTTTCCGTGTTATCGAAGAAGAATCTGCTCGCCTGAAAACCGTCCCGGGCATCGGGAAAAACAGGGCCCAGTCCATCAAAGCGGCCTGGGACGAACAAAGCGCTCTACGGGAAATCATGGTCTTTCTTCAGACCTATGGCGTTACCGTCTCCCAATGTTCCCGCCTCGTTAAAAAATACGGAAACGAAGCCAAGAATATCCTCATCAATGAACCGTATCGAGTGGCCAGAGAAGTTGATGGCATCGGTTTCAAAACAGCTGACAAAATAGCTATTAACATTGGAATGGCTAACGATAGCCCGGCTCGAATTGATGCCGGCCTGATTTACGCCTTGGAAACACTTCAGGATGAGGGCCACACAACCTATCCTGAAACAGATCTCGCTACCTATACAGCTGAAATGCTGCAAACCGATCTGGAAAAAACAAATCTGCGGATCGAAACGCTTGTTCAGAGCTGTGATCTCATCCGTCACGATTTTTCTCCCATCAATGACTCACTTTCAACAACTCAGATTCAGCTACCGCTTTATGATCGGGCCGAAAAACGCATCAGCGATGTCATCCATCGACTGCAGACAGTTCCTTCCGGATTACCACCTATCAAAATTGATCTCGCGGTAAAATGGGCTCAGGACAGAGCCGGATTCACCTTCAGCGATGATCAGGCCTTCGCTGTTCGTCAGGCTCTCGCTCATAATGTTTTCATTCTTACCGGTGGACCGGGCACGGGAAAAACCACGATTCTGAAAGCCGTTGTGGACATTCTCAAAGTAAAGAAAGTCCGGGTTCATCTGGCCGCCCCGACCGGCAGAGCGGCTCAACGCCTGGCTGAAACGACCGGAGGATTTGCCCAAACAATTCATCGACTCCTCAAGTTCGATCCCGCTAAAGGACGATTTACCGTCAATCAGGAACATCCACTCAATACAGACTTTCTCATCGTCGATGAAGCCAGTATGCTCGACTCCCGGATGGCTGCCGCTCTTTTTCAGGCTGTCCCCTCCAAGGCACATCTGGTCCTGGTCGGCGATACTGATCAACTTCCTTCCATTGGAGCTGGGGATATCCTCAACGACCTGATCCAAAGCGACCTGATTCCCGTCGTCCGCCTCAGCTCAATCTACCGGCAAAAGAGCTGGAGCCTGATCGTTTCAACCGCTCATTCTATCAATGAAGGAAACATCACGCTTCCCTCACCACTTTCCAATCCGGAACAACTCGACCCCAAACACGACCTTCAATTTATTTCATCCGAAGACTCTGAAGATTGTCTTCGCAAAATCATTACCCTTTGCACCAAGACAATCCCTCAAAAATTTTCCTTTGACCCTGTCCGAGACATCCAAGTTCTCGCTCCCATGCATAAAGGCACTGTCGGCGTAGGAAACCTGAATCAACAGCTTCAGGAAAATCTCAATCGCAAAGCCAACAAACCTGGCAGCGCTATCAGAGGGCCTTCCGGCGTCTACCATCCCGGAGATAAAATTATTCAACTGCGTAACAACTACGACAAAAACCTCTTCAACGGAGATATCGGACGCATCATCTCCACCAATCCGGAGGAGGGGACCCTTATAGCAAATTTTGACGGACAGGAACATATTCTGGAACGCAACGACCTGGGCAACGTGAATCTCGCCTATGCCATCAGCATTCACAAATCTCAGGGCAGTGAATATCCAGTAGTCGTTATTCCATTACTCAAAGGACATTTTATGATGTTGCAGCGCAACCTCATCTATACCGCCATCACCCGAGGGAAAAAACGGGTTATTATCGTAGGAGAAACAACGGCCTACGCCATGGCTATCCGCAATGCAGAAAGTAAAGAACGGCTCACTCTTTTACGCCAAAGATTGCGGCAAACCAGCTGAAGTATTTTAAAATTTTAGCTGCTCCACGCCAAAATTAAGGTAAATAAAAAGAGCCTATTCACCCATTATGGGAGGAACATTTTAATCTAATTTTTCTTCTCTGAGAAAAAAAATCTCTCTCTGCAAACAGAGAAATAAGCTCCAAAAAATAAAGTTGGCAAAAAGTTGGCACGCCGAGTGCTAAAGCCAAGAGGCACATCAGATACATCATTTTCTCTCCTTTTTCCGAATGAATCCATGGAACGGATAGGAGAGAAAAAGACATCTCCGATGCGACAAAACCATCGCATGTGAAACCCCTGTTTCACGCGCCTCATTTCAAACTAAGAATCTAACGAAGAAAACAAAATGTCCAAAACAATGCGAAAACTAACGCTTTTTGCTTTTGCAATAGCGTGTTCATTTGCGGCACTCGGACCGATAGCCAACTCGGCCACCGCCGAAGAAGTCGCAGAAGCCCCCTCTTTCACCACAGTGGAAGAATTCCAGTCAGTCTCCCTGGAATACCCCAAATTCATGGTGGATAATCTCTGGATACTCATTGCCGCTGGATTGGTCTTCATCATGCACCTGGGATTTTCGGCGGTGGAAACCGGTTTAACCCGCTCCAAAAATACGGTAAACATTCTATTTAAAAATGTCTTTATCATCTGTATGGGTGTCCTGGCCTACGCCATCTGGGGCTTCAACGCCATGTATCCGGGAGATGGTTGGTCCATCGGAGGTATTTTTGCTTTCGGATCGCCCATCGCCAATAGCTTCGACGGAGAAGCGGCTGTTGCCAATCTAACCAATCAGTATGCAGATTATACCTACTGGGCTGACTTTATCTTTCAGGCCATGTTTGCCGCAACAGCTGCCACTATCGTCTCTGGTGCGGTGGCTGAACGAATCAAACTTTCGGCTTTTATCATCGGAGCTACCATCATAGTCCTCATCGGATACCCTATCACCGGTTCCTGGGAATGGGGCGGCGGTTGGTTGAGTGAACCCTTTGCTGATTTTGCGGGTTCATCTCTTGTCCACGCCTTTGGCGGTTTTGCCGCTTTAGCAGCTGTTCTCATCCTCGGTCCACGAAAAGGGAAGTTTCAAGCTAACGGTAAGATCAAACCAATTCCTGGTCATAGCATGCCTCTGGCCGCCATCGGCGTCTTCTTGCTTTTCTTCGGATGGTTTGGTTTCAACGGAGGTTCTGTTCTCAGTGCAGATCCTGCTGGCGTTTCTCTCGTCTTTGTCACCACGACATTGGCCGGTTGTGCCGGTGGTCTGGGAGCCGCCTTTACTTCCTGGATTCTCCAAAAGAAACCAGACCTTTCCATGGCCTTAAATGGTATCCTGGCCGGTCTCGTCGGCATCACCGCCGGTGCAGACGTTATTGCGCCACTACAGTCTGTTATCGTAGGCCTCATTGCCGGCTTCATCGTTGTTGTTTCTGTTATCTTCTTTGATAAAATCAAAATTGATGATCCAGTGGGAGCTATCTCGGTTCACGGAGTCTGCGGAATTTGGGGAACTCTTGCCGTGGGCATCTTCGGAGGAGGTAGTTTCTTCTGGCAGCTGATTGGCACCCTTTCTATCTCAGCCTTCGCTTTCATTTTCTCTTTCATCGTCTTCAGCATTCTCAAAGCTATTATGGGAATTCGTGTCAGCGAAGAAGAAGAGGATCAAGGACTCGATATTGGTGAACATGGTCTCGAAGCCTATCCCGATTTCCAACCTGCATCTGACCGTTTGAGCTAACCTAAACATTTGGGGGTCCTCTGTCTATCCAGAGGATCCTTCCCAAACACGACTTATGAAAAAAATTGAAGCAATTATTAAGCCCTTTAAACTCGAAGAGGTAAAAGACGCCTTGGCTGAATTGGGCATTGAAGGAATGACCGTAACCGAAGTCAAAGGCTTCGGACGCCAGAAAGGGCATACAGAAGTCTATCGCGGCAGTGAATACACCGTTGATTTTCTCCCAAAGATCAAACTCGAGATTGTCCTGCCGACAGAGCAAGTGGCAGAAGCCACTAAAGCGATTTCTACCGCAGCCAAAACCGGCAAAATCGGTGATGGAAAAATTTTCGTTCTCCCCGTTGAGGAATCCATTCGGATTCGAACGGACGAAACCGGAGAACAGGCCATTTAGAGCTGCTGAAAATAGGCTAAAAGTAACATCAGTTCTATGTAGTGAGCGGCGAAGGGAAACTCCTTCGTCGCTTTCGTTTTCAAAAAACCGAACCAATATTGAGGGAAGAAGAAACCCTAATAGATCTACATTCTGATACTTTTGATCAATTATATGCGTAAATAGTAATATATGCATTGAGTATGGCTAAATCTGCGCAGCATACCGCACATACTGACGTAAAATAGAGGTAAGGATCAGATGATTGATTCCTAAAAAAACAAACGTCATGAACTTACCTTCCTCTTCCTGGTTAACCCCGGCTTTAGCAGGGGTCCTTTTAATATTCATGGTCCCTTCCGTTCATGCAACCAATGGGATGAACCTTGAAGGTTACGGGCCAGAAGCAACCGCTATGGGCGGTGCCTCAATGGCCTTCGATAACGGCACCGCTGCCGTAATGAACAATCCGGCAACTCTGGGCCTGCTCGAAAACGGAGCGCGCCTTGACCTCGCTATTGGCCTACTTGGTCCTGACATTACCGTTTTTAATTCTGAAGGTTCCTCTGCTAAATCTCAATCAACTGCCTTTTATATGCCCGCCATTGGCTATAGCCGTCGTAGTGGTGACATTGTCTATGGATTCGGTGTCTTTGGACAAGGAGGAATGGGATGCGAATATACTCCAGATTCATGGAGAGGACTTGGATTCAATCTGGAAAACCGAACGGAAGTATCCGTGGGACGGGCCATTGCTCCAATCGCCTGGAACGTCAATGATCGCCTCATTCTTGCCGCTACCGCGGATTTTGTCTGGGCAGGGATGGATCTTAAAATGGCGATGAGTGGTCCTCAGTTTATCGATCTAGTCACACCCTCTATGCAACAATTCGGTCACGCCTCTGGTTCTCTCGTCCAGAGCTTTGGCCAGATGTTACAGAGTCTACCCATGGGCACATCCGTTGATTACGCTTACTTCGATTTTTCAAACGGTAGTGACTTTACCGGAGAAGCACAAGGATATGGATACGCCGGTAAAATCGGCCTGCTCTATAAAGCATCCGACGAGCTTTCACTTGGACTCACTTATCATAGTGAAACGGCTCTTTCCGATCTGGAAGCGCCTAACAACCACCTCTCCTTTCAACTCAATGTTCCCGGGATGGGTGCGATGGCTCAGAGCCTTGTGGGTGAAATAAACGTCGTTGATTTCCAATGGCCGGGACTGGTTAGCGCTGGATTCGCCTGGCGACCAGCTGAGCGATGGTTAGTCGCAGCAGATCTTCGTCATATCATGTGGAGTCGCGTGATGAACTCCTTCCATATGACTTTTGAGGCAGCCAATGTTCCTCAAAACGGTCCTTTTGCCGGTCAAACCCTCGATGCAACCCTCTTTCAGGACTGGGATGATCAAACCGTTGTTATGCTCGGTATCGCCTACCAGGCGACAGACCAGCTGACTCTTCGAACCGGAGGAAACTATGGAAGTAACCCCATCCCGGATCGTTTCCTGAATTGTCTTTTCCCCGCCATCGTCGAAAAGCACATAACCGTTGGGTTTGGTTGGGCAATTAGCCCGGAAGTTTCGATCGACTTCTCTTATACGCACGGCTTCGAAGCGACTCGAATCAGCGGCTATAATGTAACAACGCATCACAGCCAAAATAACGCTCAACTCATGTATTCTATCAAACTCTAGCCCTACACAGAAGAAAGTCACGACAGCCATGAAAAACATTGTCATCCTTGGAGCCGGAACCGCTGGCACAATCATGGCCAACAAGCTGGCCAATTCTCTCCATCACGATGAATGGAAAATTACCATTGTCGATCGTGATGGAGAGCATCACTACCAACCGGGATACCTCTTTATTCCCTTTGGTATCTATCGGCCCGGTGATGTGGTAAAGCCACGTCGTGACTATCTTCCTCGGGGTATCGATATCGTTTTCTCTTCCATCGATGTCATCGAACCCGATCAAAACCAAGTACGCCTGAGTAATAAGCAAGTCCTTCTCTATGACTTCCTCATTATTGCGACCGGAGCTCATCCTCAACCCGATGAAACTGAAGGTCTCACCGGACCGGGTTGGCAGAAAAATATCTTCGATTTTTACACTCTTGAAGGCACCACAGCTCTCAGCCGATTCTTCAAGCATTGGGAAGGAGGTCGTCTCGCCATCAACATTGTCGAAATGCCTATCAAATGCCCGGTCGCTCCATTGGAATTCGCCTTCCTGGCAGACTGGTATTTCACGGAACAGGGAATTCGGCATAAAGTGGAGATCGAATACGTCACACCTCTTCCCGGCGCTTTCACCAAACCAAAAGCCTCTGAATTACTGGGAGATTTTCTCGACCGAAAAAACATCAACCTAACCGCCGATTTTGCGACTGGAAACGTAGATACAGAAGATCAAAAACTCATCTCATGGGATGAACGGGAAGTTCCCTATGATGTTCTGATTTCTGTTCCCACCAACATGGGCGATGCCTCCATCCAACGTTCTGGATTCGGAGATGAACTGAACTATGTCCCTACTGACCGGCAAACCCTCCGCTCAAAAGTGAAAGATAATATTTTCGTTATCGGAGACGCAACGGACCTTCCTTCCTCTAAAGCCGGTTCCGTCGCTCATTTTCAGGCCGATATTCTCTTCGAAAACCTTCTTTCCGCCATCGAAGAACGCCCTCTCAAAGCAGCTTTCGATGGACATGCCAATTGTTTTATCGAATCAGGTTTCAACAAAGGGCTGTTGATCGATTTCAATTACGACACCGAGCCCCTGCCCGGAAAATTCCCGCTTCCCGGTATCGGCCCATTCTCCCTTCTGGAGGAAACAAAAATGAACCACTACGGCAAGATGATGTTCCGCTGGGTATACTGGAATCTCCTTCTCCGTGGCGCTGAGCTTCCCATTGAAGCGGAAATGACCATGGCAGGTAAACGACGCTGATCATGACAGACCAAACAGCAGACACCGCTCTCATGAAACGTCTCGAGGCACTTGATCACAAACTCGATCGTGTCCTTGAGGAAGCCGAAGAAATCAAAAAAGTTCGCCGGGAATTTGACGAACTCAAAGATGATCTTTCTCGTATTGCTGGTGATCTCTTCCAATCCACCATCAAAGAACTGGATGACATAGCTCCCTTTGTGAAGACCGGGGACTTTGCCGATCTGGCCAAACGCCTGATTCGCAATACGAACACTCTCAACGAAATTCTCTGTCAGATGGAAAGCGCCAGAGATTTTCTTGATGATGCGACTCCTCTCGCCCGTCGATTCATGCACGATGGTCTTGAATATCTCGATACACTGGATCGGAAGGGTTATTTCGCCATAGGCAAAGAGCTCAATCGGGCTCTCGATATCATCGTCACTAATTTCAGCCCTGAAGATGTCCGTCTTCTGATCGACAACCTCGTAACGATCCTCGCAATTATTAAAAAAATCACGCAACCGGAGATGTTGGCTACCATCAACAACGCCGCCACCATCTTCCAACATCTCGATCCACAGAAAGTCGAAGAATACTCTTTCTTCCGAGTTCTTAAAGAAATCAACTCACATGAAATGCGCAGAGCCTGGGGCTTATTCTATACCTTTTTAAAAAGCCTGAGCGCTGAATCGATAGAGCCCCAAACCTCTGATACAGACAAAACCCTTTCTGTCTCACCCTAAACACTTAACCCATAAAACCAATGACCACAAAAACAATAAACGACCAAACCATCGACTTTGATGACGAAGGTTTCATGACTGACTACACACAGTGGAGTACTGAAATTGCCGCCGCCCTCGCAGAAGAGGAAGGCATTGGAACGCTGACGGATCGTCATTTCGCCGTTATCGATTTCATGCGAAAAGAATTCGAAGAAAAAGGCAGCGGACCATCCATTCGTCGCCTGACCAAAGAAAGCGGTGTTCCTACCAAAGAGCTCTATCAACTCTTTCCTGGCGGTCCGGCCAAAAAAGCGGCCCGCATTGCAGGTATCAAGAAACCGCAAGGTTGTATCTAACTAAAATGACAACTCCTTATCCTCATTTATCATGAACACCTCTACCTTAGAAGCACCTGCTCCGACCAAGGAAAAAGAGCGGATCAAGAAAGTCTCTATCATCATATCCAAAGGATCTCTTGAGGGAGTCTATCCAGGACTCATCATGGCGAATGGAGCCCGAATGGAAGGGATCGAAGCAAACCTCTTCTTTACCTTCTTCGGGCTCGAAGCTGTCATCCAAAAAAAGATGAACAAGCTCAAAGTCGCCACAGTGGGCAACCCGGCCATGCACATGCCCTCTCTTATCGGAATACTACCCGGAATGTCTGCCTTTGCCACTAGTATGATGAAAAAAGAGATGGAGAAAATTGATATTCCTCCCGTTGATGAATTCATCGAAATGATCAGCGATGCAGGTGGACACCTCTACGGCTGCAAAGCCACTGTCGATATGTTTCATTTAACCAAAAAGGACTTTTGTCCTCAAGTTGACAGCATCATCACAGTTGGCGATTTCTATGAAATGGCTGCTGGAGGAGAAATCATCTTCACCTGAAATCTGGAGCACTATACAAAATAACAGATCGAGTCTTCTCAAAGGCTCGATTTTTTTTAACTATCCACTTCCTCCTGAAGTTCTTCGATATTCTTCAGCAGCAGGCTGAACTTCTCCCCAAAATCAGTTAACTGATAATCGACATGAGGCGGCACCACCGGATGAATCGTTTTTTGGATAATACCAAAACGCATCAATTTACTTAAACGTTCATTCAAGACCTTAGCAGAAAGACCGGGTGTTTGCCGCTGCATTTCACCGGGACGGCAAATATTACTCTGTATCATTTCAAGAACCCGTAGAGACCATTTACAGCCGACAATACTCTCTACCATTCGGCTTACCGGAATTTTTTCTTTCTTTTGATTCATTTCTTTCTCGTTGTGCCTCTGTAATTAAAACCAGTTGGTAACTATGCTTACCAATTTGTGCCTACTATACAAAATTCCTCACTTAACCTATAGTGCTCTCATCCTGGCGCCGGATATCATCATAACCAACTCATAACCTTAAAGAATAAAATGAAAACCAAAGCAATCTTCTACCATGCCGGCTGCCCGGTCTGTCTCGAAGCTGAATCCGAATTGGCAACAGCTCTGAACCCAGATCATTACGATACCGAGATTGTTCATCTCGGAAACGAAAAGGATAAACTTCCCGAAGCAGAACAAAGTGGTGTTCAATCAGTACCTGCACTCGTCATAAACGGGAAACCCTACCATATCAACTTTGGGGCTAGCCTTGCGGATTTAAAAGGATAAGGTAGCTGCTCAAAATCATTCGTCCATTTCGACCAAAGGAGTGGACGAATGTCTTTCGTACAACTTCCTTTTCCATCCAATGCGTCTCCATTCACTACAAATAGGTATGCCAAAGGTTATTCCAGCCGGAGGAAGCTCTGAGTGGTGGGACAAAGAATGGACAAGCGGGTTTTACAAAGAAACCACCACTGAACCCGCATGGGCAGGCTATCAAGGACTGAAAGGAGACGGCCAATCGGACCGCCGGGTTCATGGTGGCGTCGACAAAGCGATCTGTGTTTATCCGTGGGAACACTATCTTTATTGGGAAAAACAACTTGGCCTCAATTCTCTCAATCTTGGTGCCTTTGGAGAAAATTTTACCACCATAGGCCTCGTCGAAGGAGAAGTTTGCATAGGCGACACCTTCTCCCTCGGTGAAACAACTCTCCAAATCAGTCAGCCGCGCCAGCCCTGCTGGAAACTTTCACGACGCTGGAAAGTCAAAGACCTTTCCAAACAAGTGGAAGAAACCGGCAAAACCGGTTTTTATTTTCGAGTCCTCACCCATGGTCTTGTGGAAACTCAGCAAACCTTCACCTTGATCGATAGACCTCACCCGGATTGGACTCTGGCTCGATGCAATACCATCATGCATCAAGAAAAGGGCGATCTGGAGTCTGCGGCGGCTCTGGCTCAATGCCCGACGCTCTCAGGTAGTTGGAAAGACACTCTACACAATCGAACTCTCGGAACTGATAATACGAAAACAGACAGCAAAAGACATGGGTAACAGCTTCGAACAATTTACTTCTTTCAAACCAAATTCAATCAAACCTCGACTCAATCGTTAAACCACGAATAACCGATACCAAGTTATTAAAAAAAAACACTTCCATGATATCCACCCTAACAGCCGTTCTTAACAAACTGAAATCAACCAGCTTGGTTCGCCAAATTGTCGTCGCAATTATTTTGGGAGTTCTTTTAGGCGCCATTTTTCCAGATACCGCAGAATCTCTCTCGATATTAGGGCAATTATTTGTCAGCGCCCTCAAGGCCGTGGCGCCTGTTTTAGTATTGGTATTAGTGGCTTCATCCATTGCCAACCAACAAGCGAATAGCGATGCCAACTTAAAACCCATTGTCGGACTTTATCTAATAGGCACCCTGTCCGCAGCTTTTGTCGCGGTCTTCATGAGCTTTACATTCCCCACCACGTTGACGCTTGATTTAGCAAGCGCCGACGCTAATCCGCCACAAGGTTTAGGTGAAGTCCTTAAAACACTGGTCTTTAAAATGGTCGACAACCCAGTGAACGCGATCGCCACGGGCAATTTTATCGGCATTTTGGTCTGGGGATTGGGTCTTGGTTTCGCCTTAAAAAAAGCGAATGATTCCACCAAAAAAATGGCTCATGATCTGGCTGATGCCATTTCTTCAATCGTCAAAATTGTCATTCGATTAGCGCCCTTGGGTATTCTTGGCTTGGTCGCCAATACCATTGCCACCACAGGCTTTGCAGCCTTAGGACAATTTAGTAATCTGCTGATAATCTTGGTGGCTTCAATGCTAATCATCGCACTACTGATTAATCCACTGATTGTCTTTCTCATAACCCGGAGCAACCCATACCCATTAATATTTACCTGCTTAAGAGAGTCTGGCATCACCGCCTTTTTCACTCGCAGCTCGGCAGCAAATATTCCAATTAACATGGCATTGTGCAAAAAGCTAGATCTCCACGAGGATACTTATTCGGTGTCAATTCCACTCGGAGCTACCGTCAATATGGCCGGTGCAGCCATTACTATTTCCGTGTTAACGCTGGCAACCACCCATACACTAGGCATTGCCGTTGATTTTCCAACAGCCATCTTACTGTGCATCGTATCAGCTATTTCAGCCTGCGGAGCTTCTGGTGTTGCCGGTGGCTCACTCTTATTAATACCATTAGCTTGTAGTTTGTTTGGCATTACTAACGATATTGCAATGCAGGTTGTCTCAATTGGATTTATCATTGGCGTGATCCAAGATTCAGCAGAAACCGCCTTAAATAGCTCAACCGACGTCGTCTTCTCCGCTGCTGCGTCTCATTACATAACTAAAAAAAATTAAGGTTTAGCTACGCTTATCTCGCAAACCCAGCCCGACAAACCCCAACGAAACCAGTGAACTGATCGGCATGATAATCGCCGCAAGCAGTGGGTTCATCCACCCCATCAGACAGACACTTACTGCAATGAGATTGTAGGTAATCGCGAAAGCCATGACCAACCTCACCGCCCGACGGTGGGCTTGTGCCATCTGAAACAAGCTGAGAATACCACCCAAGTTTCGACCCATAAAATAAAAATCAGCTTTCTGCTCCAGCAGACCACGATCAATCGCCGGAGTTCCCCGGCAAGTTGCCTCATCAAAAGCCAGGCTATCATTAGCGCCATCTCCGATCATCAAAGGATCCCCCTTATTCACTGATTGAACCCATCGAGCTTTCTCTTCCGGAGTGAGTTGCCCCATTCCTTCTTTTTTCGACAAACCTAACAATCGAGCCATGTTCGAAACCTTCTCCTGCCTATCTCCACTCAGGATAAAAACTTCATGTCCTTGCTTTTTCAGTTCAGTCACCGCTGAACATGCATCTTCCCGCACACTGTCTTTCAGAGAAAAAGATGTCACCAGATTTTCATCACAGGTGAAGTGACAATCATTAACCAATTCTCCTGTCTCACTGTTCACTTCTTCTCCCCCTGCCCAACCACTGCGGCCAAGTCGCCAGATATGCTTATCCTGGGTAAACTCCAAACCCTGACCCGTTTCTTCTTTCAAACGACCTTCAGGAATTGGAGATGTCATGTCGTAACCATCCGCCAATAAATACTCTCTCAGGCAGGAGCTGACCGGATGCCGGTTATTCCTCACCATCGCATACAATATCGATCTCTTTTCATTCGAGAGATTCCTCAAGGCTTCCGGATTGCCTAAAACCAGAGTCTCCAGCGTTAAGGTTCCTGTCTTATCAAAAATCACTTTCCGGATTTTCCGCAAACGGGCCCAAAAGGATTCTGATCGCACATAAACACCCTTACGTCGCAGTTTTGCCACGGCTATCTCATCCGCCAAGGGTAAAGAAACACCCAGCGCACAGGGACAAGAAACAACCAAAATGGAAACAAAAACCTGCAAAGCTATCTGGCTGTCCCCTATAAAATACATCCAGAAAGCAGCGCCCAAAGCAGCAGCCATCAACACGGCAATCAAGTAAACTCGAATGATCTTTTCCATTAAGCGATCCTTTCCTCCCTCATCAGGTTCCACTCGAAGCAATTTTGACAGGATCGATTCCGGCCAAGACTCCAATGCCTCCAATCGGACCTCCCCATGGCTTACGTTAATGGCTCCTGCTTCGATCAATTGCCCGGCCCGAGCGGATCGGACCTCCGATTCACCACTTATCCAATCCATTCCCAGAGAAGCCGATGGATCGACCAACTTCGAACAAACAGGTATGGCCTGCCCTTCCACCACACTGTAATGCTCGCCTGGGTCCAACAACTCCACTGCCTTCGTTTCTTCACAGAGCTCTCCATCTTTTTCAAAAACAGAAACAGGTGGCAGTTTCACTCCTTCGCTGAGAAGATGATTACGATTCTTTTCCACGGCTACCTGCTGAGTCCAGCGACCTACCAGCATCAGAAAGATAAATGTGGATACAAAATCAAAATAGATATTCTGCGAGTGGCCCTGAAACCAGGCATAAACAGACGCTCCGTAGGCCGCGATAATTCCCAAAGAAATGGGAAGATCAATATGCAAAACACCCCGTTTGATACCCATGATACTCCGGCGGAAGAAATAAGAACCGCCGATGAGTAAACTCAGCGACGCAAAGACGAAAGCCAGTACCCCAAATAATCCGGCGAATTGAAAATCCTCGCTCATCCCGAGATAAGCCGGCAAGGTAAACAGCATCGTATTGAGGGCCAGCGCAGCGGCCAAGCCAATCTTAACGACCAAACGGCTACTTTCTCTTTTTACTGACTGACCTGCCGGCCCCAGCAAATAACCAAACCCCTGCAACTGACGGGCAAAGCCTACCAGATCAAACGCATTCTTCAGCCAGCATAATTTTATCTGCCCTGTATTGGCATTTACCCTGATCGAGCGTGCACCCGGCAAATCCATAAAAACCTTTTCAATCAACCAGACACAGCCAACACAGGAAACGCCCTGCACATCGATAGTCAAAGATGCCAGAGGATCTGCTTTTTCTTTTTCATTCGCTGCCTTACCCAACCCCTCGAGCCAACGGTAATCCCTCGGTTGAAAGACAACAGACCCAACCGGTTGGGCCGTTCCTTGCCGAAGGGTATAAAATTTATCCAGATTCTGCCCGCGGATTAAACGATAAACATATTCACACCCAGCACAGCAAAACTCAGTTCTCCCATCAGTGGGTTCAAATACGGCATCACAATGTTTGCAAATCACCTGCCGGGAGGCTTCAACTCCTACTTCGCGGAACTCATCCGTTGTTTTTAGAGGCACACCCATCAAGAAATCTCCTACCTAAGCAAGTGCCGCTACTTTCCAGGTGAAGTGCTCACCTCGCCTGGTTTAACCACCGGAATAAAATCTGGAGCATTTTTTCCCGCAAGAATGAACAAGGTGATCCATGCACCGATCAAAATAACAAAGGCCAAAATAACCAATAGCCAGGGGCGACTCGTCAATGCTTTCATTTCAGTGTCTTTAACAATTCAGGGGCTGGCCCCAGAAACTCCAGTTTTCGATGGGAAACCACATCTCCGGCATCATCTCGAATTTCCAGTAAAGCAGTAAACTGCCCTGCATATTTTTCTCTTGGGACGGTGACAACCAGAGGTCTGACAATCTCCCCATTACGGCCCACTTCAATTCCATCCTCAAAACCACTCCAGGATAACCCATCTTGTTCACCAGATACCTGTAACGAAAAATGAACCGGTATCGAGCGTTTATTTGCGATCCTGACAAGATACTGGTTTCGCACATCCGATTCATCCACATAATAGGGAGCACCTTGCATTCTCAAAGCACTGGTAGATACCGCAGACAACCGGCTGAAGGAAAACAGCATGACCGATGCTCCAAGAAGAAGAAGAACCGAGTATAAAATGATACGCGGTCGGATAATTTTTCGTTTCCTCCCAGCCAGACCATTGGCTGAATCATAGCGAACCAAACCCTTGGGGCGATCCAGTTTGGTCATAATTTCATCACAAGCATCAATACAATTGGAGCAACCAATACATTCCATCTGGAGCCCTTGCCTGATGTCAATCCCTGTAGGGCAAACCTGGACACACCGGTAACAATCCACGCAATCCCCCACCCCATCAGACTTAGCTTTTCCCCGGGGCTCACCTCGGATTTCATCATACCCGATGACAACAGAATCATCATCAATCAAAGCCGATTGTAATCGGCCATAGGGGCAGATCACGATACAGAGCTGTTCTCGAAACCAGGTAAAATTAAAATAGAGAATTCCTGTCGAAACCAGAATAAAGATAAAAACACCCCAATGTTCCGAAGGGGCATGGGTCATCATTCCCCAAACAGCTGGCAAAGAAACAAAGTAAGCTAATAAAATGTGAGTGATGCAGAGAGATATCACCAAAAAAGCCACGTGTTTCACCGCTCTTTTGACTATTTTTTCGCCTGTCCATGGCGTATCATCCAGACGACGACGACGATTGGCGTCTCCCTCTATCCAACGTTCAATCCGTCGATAAATGTGCTCGAGAAAAACTGTTTGCGGGCAAGCCCAACCACACCAGACGCGGCCAAATAATGAGGTGACGTAAAAGAGTGAAAACCCCAACCCGGAAATCAAAAAGAATGCCAACCAAAGATCCTGCGCGACAAAGGTTAGTCCAAAAAAATGAAACTGCAGATGTTGTACATCGAGAAAAACTGCCGGACTACCATTAATTGTTATCCAGGGCAGAGCGCCATAAAACAGAATCAAAAAAAGCGCTGCCATACGTCGCCACACAGTAAAACGCCCACGCGTATCGGCCGGATGGATGATGTAACGCGAACCGTCATCCTGGACGCTTGTTACGGAATCCCTGTTGGGTAAGTGTCTAGCTGTTGCCATATTATCTCACAATGCCTCAATTAAGAGATTGTCTGAAAAGGAAAAAACAAGTGCTGATCTGTATCGAAAAAGAAACAGCACAAAGCGGCCTGAGCAACCAAATCACTCAAAAATAATCTGATAAAGTGCACTCCTAAGATCCCTCAGCAGGAATCTCATGGTGGCTCAGAACGAAGGCAACCACCTCTGAAATTTTCTTATCACCAAGAACAGAACCCCAGGGCGGCATCCCTTTTTCCAGTGAACCTTCTCTCACAATTTTCATCAAATCCGTAGGGTTTCCACCCATAATCCAAACATCATCGACCAGACTCTGCCCGATTCCTCCCTTCAAATCTACTCCGTGACAGGAAACACAATAGGTGGTAAAAGATGTTTGCCCGGCAGACACCACAGTTGCATCCCGACTCATCTCCCAGAGCTCTGCATCTCCTGTCAATTGAGAAGGACCTGTATTTCTTGCCTCTTCTATTCGAGCCAATTCGATAGCCAGGTTTTCTTCATCCGTCTTTCCCACACCGGATTGTTCATAATAAATCCAGTAAACAAAGGAAAAGATGATCGATGCATACAGCGTAAACAACCACCAGTTCGGAAGCTTCTTATCGTATTCCTGGATGCCATCATATGAATGCTCCCTGACGGCGTCTTCCTTTACCTCATTATGTTTAGTATCGTTTGCCATGAGAAATTTCCTGTTTTCCTTCTTCTTCGAGGGGGAGATTTTCTAATTTTGTGATTGAGCTCTTCTTTTTAAAAAGAATCCGCAGAGTTCCTCCAACAAAGACTGCGAAAAAAATCGCAAATCCGATAATCGGAAAAATTGTCTGCCAACCCTCATATGCGACTCGTTGAAACATCTTGTCTTACTCCGGTTGACTTCCTTCCAGCAACTCGCTTGGCACTGTTTCAAATTTACCCAATTTTTGAAGATAAGCTATCAAAGCGACAATTTCTTTTTCTGGAGCAATAATGACGCCGGCCTCTCGAAGGTTCTCTGCGATCTCTGTCGATTGCGCCTTTAAATCAGCCAGTATCTCCTCGTCTGAATATTCAGGATAAGGAACTCCCAGAGTCCGTTGAACTGCCAACTTTCTAGGCAACGCATCCACATCTGTATCCTTCTCCAATAACCATGGGTAATTCGGCATATTCGAACCTGCCGAAATAGAACGAGGATCCAACATATGATTGAAATGCCAGACATCAGGATATTTACCTCCGATACGCGCCAAGTCAGGCCCTGTTCGACGAGATCCCCATTGGAAGGGATGATCATAAATGGATTCTCCCAACCGTGAATAATCACCATAACGTAAAACCTCTCCGACAAACGGCCGGATCATCTGTGAGTGACAAGTATAACAACCTTCCTTCACATAAATATCTCTACCTGCTAACTCCAGAGGCGTGTAAGGGATCTGCATCCGGTCATCCACTACACCCTTTTCAGTAACAGTGACCAAAGGAACAATCTGAACAATGCCCCCAATTAAAATCGAAATGATGACTAAAATGGTGAAAGGAAATGAATTGGCCAAAAGTTTATCGTACCATTGTGCCCAGGTATCTTCACTTCGTTCCAAATGGACGGCTGCAATTAGCACTACCCCAAAAAGAACAATCATTGAAACAATGGAAAAGATCCCTGAACTGAAACCCCAGACACAGGCTAAAACAACAACCAATGTGGAATAAATAACCGGAGGATTTACGAATGTCGCACCCAACCCCATCTTGGAAGCAGGGTCAGGTTTCTTTTCCATAACTTCCACCGTTCCGTTAACCGGAGAACCACTGCGAATCGTTTTCCAGACATTCCAGGCCAGCATAAACCAACCGATCAAATACAGTGTCCCGCCAACGATACGGGTGGCCATCAACGGACGAATCGAAGTCAGCGTATCAATAAAATTGGGATAGGCTAAAAGCGCTCCACCCTCAGTTGTTCCGTTTAACATCAGCCCCTGTGTAATACCGGAGACCCACATCGACGCGACATAAAGCAGGATACCAACCAACCCCAGCCAGAAGTGCATATTGGCCAGCGCAACGGAGTGCAGTTTGGTGTTCCACAAACGCGGAACCATCCAGTAAATCATACCGGCAGCCATAAAACCATTCCATCCCAGAGTTCCCCCGTGCACATGCCCGATGATCCAGTCCGTATAGTGCCCAATCGCATTAACCGATTTAATCGAGAGTAAAGGCCCTTCAAACGTCGACATTCCATAGAACGTTACGCCCGCCGCAAACAACTTCAAAACCGGGTCTGTTCTGAGTTTATCCCAGGCCCCTCGCAAAGTCAGCAGACCATTGAGCATTCCACCCCAGGATGGCGCCCACAGCATCAGACTGAAAATCATCCCCAGAGACTGTAACCACTCTGGCAGAGATGTATGCAATAAGTGATGCGGTCCCGCCCAGATATAAAGGAAAACCAGGGACCAGAAATGCACCACCGACAATCGGTAGGAATAGACCGGCCGCTCTGCCGCCTTCGGCAGATAATAATACATGATACCGAGGATCGGTGTCGTTAGGAAAAAAGCGACGGCATTGTGTCCATACCACCATTGAACCAGCGCATCCTGCACCCCGCCAAAGATCGGATAGCTGTGCAGAATACTCGTTGGAATCGAAAGGTGATTCACAATATAAAGCACCGCGACTGTCACGATCGTCGCGATATAAAACCAAAGGGCGACGTAGAGAGATTTTTCATTTCGCCTTCCCAGCGTCCAAAAGAAATTGATCGCAAAAACTACCCAGATAAGTGCTACCGCAATATTGATCGGCCAAATCAACTCCGCATACTCTTTGCCCCGGCTGAAGCCAAGAGGAAGCGTGATAGCCGCCGAAACAATGATCGCCTGCCATCCCCAGAAATGCAGATTGGAGAGAAAATTTGAGGCCAGTCTCACCTTACAAAGCCGCTGCGTGGAATGATAGATCCCCGCAAACATCATATTACCGACAAAAGCAAAAATAACGGCATTTGTATGCAGTGGGCGCAAACGGCCAAACGTCAGCCAGGACACATCAAAATTTGCCTGCCAGAAATTCAATTGAGCTGCTATGATGACTCCGACCAACATTCCAACGGCTCCCCAAATAATGGATGCCAGAAGGAACATTCGAACGATACGATCATCGAATTCAATGGTAGTTTTCTCTCCGTTCATAGGTGAAGGTTTCGTGGGGTTAGGGCTTCAAAATAGGGTTAATCGCGGTCACAAAAAAAGCTCAACAAACTCACTTTACAATTTGCTCTGTTTTTTGCCTGCCGGCCTCATTCCTTCTTCCTCCAGTGGCATCAGAGAATCTCTGGAAGCTCCACTTTCCAGGGAGTCTTTCCGGATATGAAGAAAGAAAATGACGAAAAAAGAGACGAGTATCAGGCCGATAAAAACCGTTAAAAGGATGACATTCATGGAAAACTGGGAAGAGGCACGGTATTAGCTAAAATTTTGATCAGTTTAGAGATACTTCCAGAATGGGACCGCTCGCTTATTGTGCAAGATAAGTCATATCTTGCCTAAAGATATGATCTCCTGTTGTAGCCCCTATAAGAACATCTTCCTAAAATTAGCTTTCCTAATTCCAATCTCAGAAAAACTATCTGAAAAATATCATAAAAACAGGCTGACTCCCCACGAGCCAGCCTGTTTAGCGTTTCAATAAATGAAACGTACCCCAGAGCCTATCCAAAATTATTTCCTACACAAAGCTTCTTAATATCCTCCCGTTTCAGCCCGGCGAACCTCCTCTGCTTCAGCACGGGCCTCTGCTTCCCGAGCTTCATACTCTTCCAGCACTCGTGCTTTGCGGATCGCTTCTTGTTGTTCTCTCTTCAACTCCTCGAGCTCTGCTTCAGCTGCCTCGGCTCTTTTGCGAGCAGCTTCGAGATCCGCATCATCAATGGAACGCCCTTCTATAATTTCATTTTTTCGATTTTCCTGCTCCCACCTGGCATTTTCACGTTCAGTTTCCTCTCGCCAAATCTCCTGATCCTTTTCATTGCCGACGATTCCCCCATAAACAGCTCCGGCAGTCGCTCCGACAGCAACCCCCTCAGCTGTTTCCCCAGACTGATGTCCAATGATACCACCAATCACCGCCCCCGACAGAGCCCCCACGGCAGCCCCCTGGGAAGCATTTGGCCCCATTGTTTCACAACCCGAACCTGTTATAATAACAGAACCAAGTAAAAAACCTCCCAAAAGTTTACCTGAAAATCTCTTCATAATCGTCTTTGTCTTCATTCTGACAATAAGACGATAGAATGGTTCGTTTATTCAGAATTTTTTGGTGAAATAATCATTTCAGCCCTGCTAAACAATCTTCCTGCTATTCCTTCAAAGCGACTTACCTCGTCACACCAACAACCCTAACCACCCAATGAAAATCAACTTCCCCTCGCTCACCTCATTCCTCATGGTGAGTCTCCTTCAACTACCGTTTATTCATCTCCAAGCACAAGTGGATCGCATCACCGGAAAACCCTTTGCCACTCGTTCAGAAGTCATCGCCTCGCATGGAATGGTCGCCACCAGTCAGCCCCTCGCAACTCAAATAGGCCTCGATATTCTAAAAAAAGGAGGCTCCGCCGTCGATGCGGCCATCGCAGCCAACGCAGCCCTCGGATTGATGGAACCAACCGGCTGTGGCATCGGAGGAGATCTCTTTGCCATCGTTTGGAATGCCAAAACAGAAAAACTCTATGGTCTCAATGCCAGCGGCCGTTCTCCCCAAGAACTCACCCTGGAAAAACTCCAGGCTAAACTAGCATCACTTCAAGTAACACAGATACCACCACTGGGGATGCTGCCCATCTCCGTTCCCGGAACCGTTGATGGATGGTTCGAATTGCATAGCAAGTTTGGAAAACTTCCCATCAAAACTATTTTAGCTCCAGCCATCCAATATGCCGAAGAAGGTTTTCCTCTGACAGAAGTAATCGCTAACTATTGGCAAAACAGCGTCACCACGCTCTCCGCCCAACCTGGAGGTTTTCGAGATACTTTTACTATCGACGGACGCGCCCCGGCCAAAGGGGAACTTTTTAAAAACCCGGATCTCGCCAACACCTATCGCCTCCTGGCTGAACAGGGAAGAGATGTTTTTTACAAAGGTAATATGGCCGATCAGATAGATGCCTTCTTCCAGGCTAATGACGGCTACCTGCGCAAATCGGATCTCGAATCACATACCTCCACCTGGATTGAACCCGTTTCCACTAATTACCGCGGCTATGATGTTTTTGAACTGCCTCCCAATGGACAGGGAATCGCTGCCTTACAAATGCTCAATATCCTCGAAGCCTATGATCTGCAATCACTCGGTTATAACAATCCTGAAACACTTCACCTCATGATTGAGGCCAAAAAGCTCGCCTACGAAGACAGGGCAAAATTCTACGCCGATCCTGAATTTTACGACGTTCCACTGGAAATGCTCATCTCCAAAAAATACGCTGCTCAACGACGTCAACTCATCGATTCAACCCGTGCCGCCAAAAGTTATGACGCAGGGCATCCTGCTTTGAATGAAGGAGATACCATCTACTTAGCCACAGCCGATGCAGAAGGAAATATGGTGTCCCTTATCCAGAGTAACTTCCGAGGAATGGGTTCCGGAGTCGTCGTCCCTGGGTTGGGGTTTTGTTTTCAAGATAGAGGCCAACTCTTCTCTCTTCAGCCCGATCATGCCAATGTCTATGCACCCGGCAAAAGACCTTTTCACACCATCATCCCCGCCTTCGTCCTCAAAGATGGAAAGCCCTGGCTCAGCTTCGGGGTAATGGGAGGCGCGATGCAACCACAGGGACACGTTCAGATACTGGTCAATCTGATCGATTTTGACATGAACCTTCAAGAAGCTGGTGATGCCGCCCGATGGCAACATATCGGCTCCTCTAGCCCAACCGGCGGCATAATGAAAAACGGAGGTATTGTTACACTGGAGACAGGCATCCCAGAGGAAACAGTTCAAACTCTCAAAAACATGGGACATGTTACCCGAATTGGAAAGGGTGGCTTCGGTGGTTATCAGGGTATCTTGAAAAGCCCGACAAGTGGCGTCTACATCGGCGCAAGTGAAAGCCGCAAAGACGGGCACGCTGCCGGTTATTGATCTCACAATCTCTCCACCTTTGAACTTGTCGTTCACTTTTACACCACCAAGGTAATCCCCATGAACGTTCCCGGATTACGCAGCTGCTACGATAAAATCGGAGGTCTTTATTATTTTGGCCGGATGATCGACAAGATCCGTCTTCATCTCAAAGAAGAACTACCCTCTGATTATCATGAAAACTTTGGTAATGGATTTGATGATCGATGTGTCAAATTCCTCGGAATCTCGCATTCAGAAATCATCCAACGAGTAAATGAAGGCGGCACTGATGACGAAATCCTGCAATGGTGCCGGCAACACGGGGCCACTCGAACAGAGGAAGATATTCTCGTCTGGAACAGCTTTATGAGCAAGCGGGGCTGGAGAGATTCCGCCAGCAAGATCTTGCAAGAACGCGTTCGTCATTCAGGTCTGCAATCAGAGTCTCCCATCGTAACTTTTTTCGATCATATCGAAGTGGATGAAGGCAGATCTATTCCTGAAAGAATCTGATGATCTTGAAAAAATGATCCTTTTAATCCGCAGATTACACAGATTTTCGCAGATTAAATCTTTAGGATGAAAATCCATGATCTTTCATCAACGATCACATACTTTGAGTGCTCACATACCTATTGAAAATTCTCCTGAATGATATCTTTCAAATACGTAAAATCACCCGTTTCCATTTGATCTAGTGATCGTAAAGCAAAATCAGATAGACCCGTCATTCTTTGACTGGAGGGTAATCGATCAGGTGTTAATTCCCCAACCGTTATCCCTTCCCGATTTATCTCAAATAACAAAGGGTTCTTCTCGTTTCGAGTAACCGTAATCAGCTGATCCATAATTCCGAAACCATAAAAGTAAGCATCTAATCGCTGGCCCACGAAATCATCTATCTGCTCGAATCGCCCATTGGGGAAAGCATCCCTCAACTCGCCTAGAAACATATTCCTGAGACCCAGTCCCTCATCCAAATAGGCAGGTATCGCAACTTCTAATTTATCGTCATCAGATTCCAAAACCATTAAATGACGAGATTCGATATCCCTTTTCATCTTATAAGCCTCCACCGCAATTTCGGTAAGCTTTGCCATTTCATCAGAGGTTATTTTCGGTTCGAGAAATCGTAACGAATGTTCCATCACGCCTCTCAGGTTATTTTCGAGTATAAACTCCCCTGACATCAAATCCCATCCTGACAAACCTTTGGATGTTGACTCCGCTTCAACAGGAACCTCATCCCTTGGTTGAACTGTACCCACAGCATCATTAGCCAATACCTCTGTATTTCGGACGTTATGATCGAGGTCTTTTTTTAAAACAACGTCATTTGAAGAATCCGAATCCCTCAAGAGAAACAACCCTAACAAGGCTAGGACCACTGCTACTAAAAAAGAGAGAAGAACAAATCGATTTTTCATAAGAAGGATACATCACAAAGCTCATCCTGAGCTCTTTATTGAAGACTATTTACACGACCAGACAAGACATTCTAAAGAGTACCTGTTTTTGTCACCTCTAGTTCATAGTGTCATGAAGACACTCCTTGTGCATAAGCCTGACTAATCACCTTTAGTCCTTGTCCTTCAAACGAGCCTCTGTGTTTCGCTTCCAGTTGAAACAATAGCAATAGTAGAATTAATGACCTTCTTATCTTTAATTAAATAAACTACTATGAACTCAGGAAAAACGTTATCTCGACTCATCTCCATTGTTTGCGGAATCGCTCTAGCCAGCTTCGCTTCACTTTCGGCCTTGGCCGAACCTGCCAACGCGATTCGCCCGATAACAAATCCTACACTCTTCGATTCAGCAATACCTCGAAGCAATGTGCATTTCATCTACATGCACCAATCTCTGCCCAGTTATATCGAAACCACCATCGGCAACGTACCCGTCGGAGGAGATTTCAATCTCTTGGCATTACAATTCGAGTATGCCTTCAGCGATACCCTTTCTCTTGTCGCCACCAAGGATGGATATATCGATTTCAATCCTGATGCCACTTTTAGTCAGGCCGAAGGGTTCGCCAATCTGGCCGCTGGGGTGAAGTACCTCTTTCTTTTAGACAATGAAAATTCATTTGCCGCAAGTGGAACCCTCACGGCCGAACTCCCCACCGGTAATCGCGATGTTTGGCAAGGAGAAGGCGCTGGCTACATCAATGCCATCATCAATACCATAAAGGATTACGGAGACTTTGAACTCTCCTCCTCCATCGGCGCCCGGTTCCCCCTTGATTCTGAAGATCCTACCATCGCCTTCCTCAGCACTCACCTGAACTATGATCTGCAAAACGGATTCTATCCTCTTGTTGAATTCAACTGGTTCCGTGTCCTCGACTCCGGTGACGGATCACCTCGTTTTCCTGATCAAGTTGGTGGCCTCGTCCCTGCCATTGCTGTTTTTGAAGGGGGTGACCTCATCTCTCTCGGTTCACAGAATGCAACCATCAATCGTGACATCATGACAGCTGCACTGGGTTTCCGTTATCGTATCAATAAAACACAGAATATCGGTATCGCTTATGAATCAGTCCTCACTGACGACGAAGATAATCTGATGGATGATCGTATCACCGTCGACTACATCTTTGAGTTTTAATAGTCTCACTTCAGACCTCCCTTCCATAGGGTTTCCAACGCCGAAGCAGTAAAGCTTCGGCGTTTTTACGAGAAAGTATGCCGAAAAATCAAAAAAGGAACGACTTCCAATTATCTGTTGTTAACATATCCTATCCCAATGCCCTTCAGGTATCATTTTATAGCCTGCGAAAATAAGACTATACGACATAATTGAATTCTCTTTTTTAGAAATATTTCTGAAAAAGAGAAACGAAGCTCTCTTATGACTGTCCTTATTCAGCTCGAAGGGCTTCCATCGGTTGAATATTAGCCGCTCGACGAGCAGGTAAATAACTAGCCAGAAGAGTCGCCACAAAAAGGACTACTACTCCTACGATATAAATCATAGGGTCGGTGGCCTCTACTTCATATAACATCCCTTCCATAAATCGACTGAGGGCAAAAGCACCTACCAGACCAAGGGATAATCCAATGACTCCTTTGCGTATTCCCTGCATCAGAAACAACCAAAGAATCTCCCCTTTCTTCGCGCCTAAAGCTAATCGCGTACCAATTTCCTTGCATTGTTGAGATACGTTATAGGCAAGCGAACCATAGACACCAATAACAGAAAGAATTAAGGCAACGCCTGCAAAAATGGTCAAAAGTGACATAATCATTCGTCGACTGTTTAGGGATCTATCAACAATACCATCCATCGTTCCACTTCCGTAAATCGGCAAACGCGGATCAATTTCTTGTATTCGATCTTTTATTATATTGATGATATCTTTTAATGATCGTTCACTTTTCACAAGAATACTAAACTCTCTGTCTGGGCGCTCAAAAATATTAGTATATACAAAAAATTTCCGCATATCATTTAAATCTGTGTGCTGCACTTTATCCACAACACCAACCACAACTGGCCAATCTTCGAGATTTTCACGAGGACCACCAAACGCCAACCTTTGACCAACAGAGTTCTCTTGTGGAAAATAATGACCTGCCATACTCTTATCAATAATCAAACTAGAACGATTGTTCGCAACATCAGTTTGATCAAAAAAGCGCCCCTGTAAGAGAGAAATACTCAACACTTCAAAGTAACCGGAAGAGACATTCGTATTAAGCGCATGTCCCTCACCAAGCCGGGATATATAGTTATGAATAACGAAATTATTATTACTATAACCAGTGCTCGTTGGCACACCAGAAGCAATAGCAACAGCATCAATACCCGGAGTCTGACGCAATGTCTCCAGAATCCTCTCCTGAAAACCAAAAACGCTCTCGGGCTCTTGATAATGCTGCATAGGCAAAGCAATACGAGCTATCGTGACGTTTTCAGGATCAAACCCGAAATTCTTGGAAAGGACCTTGGAGAAACTGACAATCAGTAAGCCAGCACCAGTGAGAAGCATTAGAGCGAGAGCAGCCTGACCACAGACAAGCGATGAGCTGATCAGACGGGAGGATCGGCTTGTGGACGAGCTGCGCGAAGACTGACGCACTTCCGCCATCAGGTTCTGCCGGAAGATCCTGAAAATTGGCAACAGGCCGACAATCAATCCCGTCGCTAAAGCCAGCCCCACTGCGAAAAATAACGTAGTACCATCCAATTCCAAAAGCTGCGAAGATAGTAGTACCCCCATGGAAAACCTATTTATCAGTTCAATCCCACCCCATCCAAGAACAATCCCCATGAAACACCCTCCTGCTGCCAGCAACAGACTCTCTATAATCAACTGAAATCCGATTGTTACAGGCGATGCTCCAAGTCCGCAACGAATCGCAAATTCCGAGGTACGAGCATTCGATTGTGCCAGCATTAGGTTAGAAATATTCACACAGCCAATCATCAAGACAAACAAAGCAGCCACATTCAGCATATAGAGTCTGGAGGCAATGTCTCCTACCTGCGCTTTCTTAAGAGGAACAACACGCCTTATATGCCCTATACGGTCTAAAGTAGATTTAAAACTTGCAGACGCATTCTCATAGAAACGCCTATCCAAGACATCGATCTGCGCCTTGGCCTGAGCAAGTGAATCCTTGATCTTTAAACGACCGATAAGTTGTGCATTTTGAGAATGCCGCGAATTGGGGTTCACCTCATCCGGGTTCCAAGCCCATACGCGATAAAGTTTCGCTTCAGGAGACATCACTTCAACGCTCCTTGGTGCAACCCCTAGAATGGTAAAGGTATTACCATCGATCATCGTCTGCTGTCCGACAATCGCTTGATCTTCGCCAAAATAACCTTTCCAAAAACTATGACTCAAGACAATGACGTCATCTTGACCTGGGATAGCATGCTCTTCATTGAAGAAAGAGCCCAGCAATGGGCTAACCCTCAACAACTCAAAGAAATCTGACGTCACCTGTAAACCATCAACTCGCTCAGGCGAACCTTCTTCGCCTATATTTCCGCTAACCCTCCTCATTAATGCAAAGTCACTAAAAGTATCGGTGTTCGCCTTAAAGTCTACATAGGAAGCTAAATTACTAACCGATCGATTTACCCCAATTTTCGGATACGTATCATAGATTTCTACCAGATTTTCGGATTCCGTAAAAGGTAAAGGACGCAGGATTAAAAAATTCAACGCGGAAAAAATCGCTGTATTGATGCCGATGCACAGGCCCAGCGTCAGCAAAGCCGCGATGGTAAAATACTTGCTCTTGACCAAAACGCGGAGGCCAAAGCGGGCATTTCTCCAGATCTCCACCACAAAGCGGGTTCCCCAGGCATCGCGGCACTCTTCTTTGCGCTGTTCCACTCCACCAAACTGTCTTATTGCAGCCTTTTGCGCTTCCTCTGGGCTCATCCCATTCGCTTCATTCTGCTCAACCGTCATCTTGAGATGATAGGCCATTTCTTCCGCCATCTCATCTTCCAAACGGCTCCGGCAAAACAAACTCCGGATCGCATTGATAAAGCGATAGAACAATTCCATACGATTAACTCTTCTTTTTTGATTCGAAAATTTGAGCTACGAATCCATTTCTAGAATACCCGCAATGGCGGAAGCCATTGATTCCCAGTTCTGTCTCTCTGAACCCAATCGTTTCTTTCCCAATCTCGTCAACGTATAGTATTTGGCGCGCCGGTTATTTTCGGAGACACCCCAATTGGACTTTATCCATCCCTTCTGTCGCATCCGGGCCAAAGCCGGATAGAGCGATCCTTCCTCAACCTTGAGCACATCTTTAGAAAGCAGATGTATCTTCTGCGCTATCCCCCATCCATGTTCCGGATGACTTTGCAGTATGCGCATGATCACCAGCTCTAGAGCTCCCTGTGGAAAAATGTGTTTTGTCATGATCGTCTTCCCTAGTTATATGATGGAAAAGATAGCTCTTCCCCTATTTAGTCAAGGGGAAAATTGACCTGATAGTATGCGAATTGTTTTTTGTAACCATTCTGGAGAGATCGATGTATCATTCTAATTGATGAAAATAAAAAAATATTTTAAAATTGGCATGTTGAGCTTAGTCACAGTGTTGTTTTTCACAACAAATGCTCTAGCTAAGAGAACGATATATGGGAACGGGAATGTCATTAAAGAAACTAGGGAAATAAGTTCTTTTAGTGAGCTTGATATCAGTCATGCTTTTGATGTGGAGGTCACACAATCAGACGAGGAATCGCTGGTTATTGAAGTCGATGAAAACATAATGGAGCACATTAAAACTGAGGTTGTGGCCGGAAAATTGAAAATTTTCCCTTCCAGGGGAATTAAGATTCGAAAACATAAAACCATGAAAGCTTACGTAAGCTTCAAAGCTCTGGATAAAATCAGCTTAAGTGGCGCCTCCAAAATGAAAGGGATGAACCAAATGGAATTTGATGATTTCACGGTCAGTGCAAGTGGCGCCAGTAAGGTTGAGCTAAATTTTAATACTGATGTCGTTAACCTTCGTTTGAGCGGAGTATCCAAGATGGCTCTCAAAGGTTTGGCCAATAGTTTGATGGTGAAAGCTTCTGGATCTTCTACTTTCAACTTTTGTGACTTCGAAGTTAAGGAGTGCAGCGATAA
>JANQKU010000271.1 GCA_028280955.1 Opitutaceae bacterium | reverse complement strand
TCCCGAGAGCCAGAGAGAATCGCACACTGGAGCGCTTCAAATGTTTACGAAAGAGTTCTTCAAAAGAACTCCGAAGAGCCCTCCTTTATCCTGCACGATGGCCCTCCTTTTACCAACGGAGATATTCACCTGGGGCACGTTCTGAATAAAACTCTCAAGGATATCGTATTGCGCTATAAATCAGCCAGGGGATTCAAAGTTCCCTATGTCCCGGGCTGGGACAGCCATGGTCTTCCCATTGAACATGCCGTTTCCAAAGAACTTCGGAAAAAGAAAGTTGACTTAAATGCCCTAGAAATTCGTCAGGAATGCCAGGCCTTTGCCGAAAAATACATCGGTATTCAGAAAGAACAGTTCAAACGGCTCGGCATGCTGACCAATTGGGATCCGGAATACCGGACCATGAGTCCCTCATACGAAGCAGATATTCTGCGAACATTTGCTGCCTTCGTTGAAAAAGATATGGTCTATCGCAGCAAAAAACCAGTTTACTGGTCCATCCCCTGCAAAACCGCCTTGGCAGAAGCTGAAATTGAATACAAGGACCACGTCAGCCCTTCCATTTGGGTAAAATTCACCATTCTCGACAGTCAGAAACTGGGAATCGAGGGTCCCCTCAGCACTGTCATCTGGACGACCACCCCCTGGACGATTCCCGCCAACTTGGCTGTCGCTGTCCATCCTCGTCTCGAATACTCCATCATTCAAAGTAAGGGGGAATCTTATCTGATTGCTTCCGAGTTGGTCAAACAATTCTCCCAGGATGTCGAAATCGAACAGTACACCACGGTTAAAACAACCCTTGGAACCGAACTGGAAAACATCGAAGCCCGTCACCCCTTTATCGACCGGGCCAGTCCGATTTTATTAGCCGAGTACGTCACCACGGAATCCGGAACCGGCTGTGTTCACACGGCACCCGGTCATGGGATGGATGATTATCAGACTGGGTTGAAATACGGACTCGATATTTATTCTCCTCTCGATGACAACGGCTGCTACGTCGATGATGGACAAATTCCATCTGACCTGGTCGGCGTTTCTGTTTTAGAGAAAAAAGGAATCGCTCCAGCCAATAAAGCCGTCCTGGAAAAGCTTGAAGCCAATGGATCTCTGCTTGGATTCAAGAAATTGAACCATAGTTATCCTCATTGCTGGCGGTCAAAGACACCTGTGGTCTTCCGGGCAATGGATCAATTCTTCATGAACCTCGATGCCCATGATTCTCGCGCAAAGGTTCTCGAAGAGATCGAAAAGGTTACCTGGATTCCTGGCTGGGGAAAAAACCGTATTCTCGGCGCTGTGGAAAATCGCCCGGACTGGTGCATCTCCAGACAACGAGCCTGGGGTGTTCCCCTGCCCGCCTTTTTCGATGATGATGGAGAAGCTTACCTGGATGCCGGCGTTATCAAAGCATTCGCAGACAAAGTCGAAACCCAAGGCGGAACGGATATCTGGTTCAAACAATCGGCAGAAAACCTGCTCGAAGGAATCGATCTGCCGGAAGACTGGAAAGACAAAACACTCCACACCGGAACAGACACACTCGATGTGTGGTTCGACTCCGGAAGCAGCCATCGGGCTGTTTTGCAAAAACAACCGGATCTTTCATGGCCAGCGGATCTTTATCTGGAAGGGAGCGATCAACACCGTGGCTGGTTCCAATCATCTATCTGGACCGGGATGATTGCCGATGGAGGAGCACCCTATAAGACAGTGCTCACCCATGGATTTATCGTCGACAAAGATGGAAAGAAACTTTCCAAAAGTGACGGAGCCAAAACAGCAACGGAGTGGATCAATGCTTTTGGAGCGGATATCCTCAGGCTCTTCATCGCCTCACAGGATTACAAAGGTGATCTCCCCATTTCAGATGAATCCATCCGGCATGTTGCGGACAGCTATCGCCTCTTCCGCAATACGTTTAGATTCCAAATCTCAAATCTTTTTGATTTCGACCCGGAAAAGGACAGCCTGCCCATGGATCAACTGGATCCTATCGACCTTTGGGCTCTTTCCAAAACCAACGAACTCATCAAACAAGTCGAAGCCGCGTACGATGCGTATGAGTTTCACCGCGTCTATCAACTCTGTAATCTTTTTTGTTCGGTAACGCTTTCGGCTACCTATCATGACATACTGAAGGATCGTCTCTATACTCTCGCACCCAACTCGAATCTACGCCGTTCCTCCCAAACAGCGATTCATTCCATTTTCAATTCACTGGTGCGTATGCTCGGACCATTCCTTGCCTTTACCTGTGACGAAGCATGGGCTTACGCTTCTGAAAATAAAGATTTTGTCGATGAATCCCTGATCCTTCAAGGTTGGGCAACACCTGCGGAAATTCCCGAAGACTCCACAGCACCCAAGGAAATTGATGAATTGTTAAAATTCCGTAGCTTGGTTTATGAGCAGCTCGAAGGCGCTCGAAAAGCCGGAGACATCGGAAAATCTCTGGAAGCCAGTGTGTCCTTGAGCGGCTCAGAGGAAAATCCGACTTACCAACTCTTATCCAAAAATAGGGATCTATTGGCAGAACTCCTGATTGTCTCTCAGGTCCATCTTGAGGCTGGACCTTCCAGCGAAATCTCTATTTCTGTTTCCCGAGCAAAGGGAGGTAGATGTCCACGATGTTGGCGAATCTTAACCGATTTAGTCGAAGAATCCGATAATCCTGAGCTTTGTTCAAGATGTAAAAATGCTATTGCCGATGCCTAACGCCAATAAAATGGAACTAAACTCTTAAATTTACAACCCTTCAACCAACCCAAAAATGCCGAAAAAAACCACGACTCCAAAGACAAAAAAGGCAACGACCACAAAGAAGAAAGCGACCACGACAAAAAAAGCGGCCGTCAAAAAAACTGTAGCTAAGAAGAAAGTTTCAACCAAAACGGCAACCGCCAAAAAAACGAGCAAACCGATTAAAAAGAAAGCGACAACAAAAATCGCCGTAACCAAAAAAGTAAAAGCAACTGCTTCCACAAAGGGAAAATCATCTTCTGTTAAATCCGAGACCGAATCTGTGACGAAGAAAACAATCGTGCCAAAAGTAAAAACTCCTTTAAAAAAGAAACCATCAGCCGCTAAAGCCGGATTCTCTCTTGATGATGTTCGCAAGATTGCCAAAGAGAATACAAAAAAGGCTAAGCCCTCTCCCAAGAAAACGGCTACACCCGCTAAACCAATAGTTGAAAAGCCAACTATCGTAGAAGAGCCTGTTATGGAAGCTCAGTCCTATGGGGCTGCCTCGCTGGCAGACATTCTGGGTTTTAACCCCAATGCAGAAAAAAAACCATTTAACGAAGAAGAAAAAGTCAGTAAAAAACTGCTTCCTTACTACAAACTCTTGGTTGAGTTGCGCGATCACGTAAACGAAGGACTAAATTTCCATGCGGAAGACACTCTCAAACGTTCAGCCAAAGAAGATACCGGCGATCTTTCATCTTACAGTCAACACATGGCAGATGCCGGCACAGATACTTTTGACCGTGATTTTGCTCTCAGCCTGGTTTCGAGCGAACAGGAAGCGCTGCACGAAATAGAAGAAGCCATCCAACGCATACTAAACGGAACCTATGGAATTTGTGAAATTACGGGTAAACCCATTCGCAAAGAGCGCTTGCGTGCTGTCCCCTTTGCACGCTATTCAGTAGAGAGCCAAAGCGAAATGGAGAAATCCATGCCAAAAACGGCACAACGTGGTGGTATCTTTGCCGATGCCTCTGCTGAAGACGGAGTAAGAATTGTTGAAAACCCAGACGACGAATAATCAGAACGATCAACGAGCAAGTATGTGGGAGCGAATCAAAGCCTACCGCTGTCTCTGGCTGCTTGCTACAGGTGTTCTTCTGCTCGATCAACTCTCAAAAGCGTGGATTAATGCCATCCTGCCCTTCAACACTTATTATCCACCATATAACATTCCCGTTATTCCTGGGTTTTTCAATATTGTCCACGTCGGCAATACGGGAGCCGCTTGGGGACTCTTTGCCGATAAGAGCTTCTATCTTGCGATACTGGCCATTGTTGCACTCGTCGCGATTTTCTTTTTCAGGAAACATCTCTTGCTCAAACAGTTGCCTGTTCAACTTAGCTTTGGACTCCTCTGCGGAGGTATTGTCGGCAATTTATTGGACCGTCTTCTTTATGGGCATGTTATCGATTTTCTCGACTTTCATTTTGGTAGCTACGTCTTCCCCTCTTTCAATTTCGCCGACAGCGCCATTTGCATCGGTGTTGGGTTTTATCTACTCTATTCCTTCAAAGAGACCAAAAAAGAATCCAACTGAGAATCACTGATTTGTATTTATAAATTAAATACAGAAATCTTCTTTGGGAGATTCAACAAAGACCTTATTCGGGGTAAAGCTCAGAAACAGATCTTAAGGTGCTCTTTTTCATTTTTGTAAGGCTCATGGTTACTTGATGTATTCCGATCATCTTCTTAGTTAAAGATGGGCTCATTTTTGAGAAAAGCAAAATTGAAGAGCGACTGAGATAGTCATTGGATTTAAGTTCGAGACCCATTAATCCCATCTTAGCGCTTCCAGCGTATTGATTCGCAAAGCGGATTTAGCGGGCAAATAGCTCGCAAAAAAAGCGACCAGCAGTGTGAACAAAGTAGCAAGGGCGTAAACCCAAGAATCCAAAACCGTCACATCAAACAATTGGCTTTCCAAAAATCGACTCAGGTAGAGCGAACCTAAAAAACCTAAGGCTAGGCCAATGCCTGTTTTCCAAAGGCCTTGCCGTAGTATCATTCCCAATATTCCTCCTCGACTCGCTCCAATCGCCGAACGTATCCCAATCTCACGCTGACGTTGCTCCACATCGTAAGACAGTACCCCGAATATACCTATACCAGAAAGAATAAGAGCAAGACTCGCAAATATCACCAGTAAAACAGTCAATACCTGCCGATCCAAGTGAAGATTATTGAAAGATGTTTCCAATGAACCCGCATTGTATAGGTAAATACCTGGATTTATTTCCCTCAATTTAACTCTCATCTCACTTAATACAGAATCTGCCGGACGTTCGGTTCGAAGCAGAATTGTATACCTTCGGTAAGGAGTTTCATCATTACAGACAAACAACACTGGCATACCGTCTCGATTTTCCAGTCCCTCCAAATTTACACGACTGACAATACCAACGACCGGTAGCCACCACTTATTTAAAAAACCTGATTTTACATAACTACCTACCCCCGGTTTACCTTCAAGATATGTATTAGAAAAGGTTTCATCTATGATGTAACTCGTGCGAGCTCCTTGTTGTCCCGGCTCATAGGGTTTTGTATCCCCTGGCTGAAACCCTCGGCCTTCAATAATAGGAATCCCCATTGTCAGAAAATAACCACTGGAAACAGCCCTGATGATGACCTTGTTATCACTATCATTATCCAGATTTTCAAAAGGAGTGTCCAGCACAGCAACAGGGGAAACTTGTGATTGTAATAAAGTTCCTACCGTTCCCGTAGTAGTGCTTTGAAAAGCCACAGACTCGACGCCTGGAATTTCTCTCATGGCCTCTCCTATCCTTTTCCGGACTGAAATCGATTCGGAAGGATGACTAAAATTATAGATACCTGCCAGGTTCACACTTCCAGCCACAACACGATTTGGATCGAATCCGGGATCCACAGCCATGAGATTGCTAAAGCTGCGAAACAATAGCCCTGCGCCTACTAATAATGCAAATGTAACCGCCACTTGTGAAATCACCAACCCATTACTCAGAGTTCTGGAACCTCCGCTTGCTGATGAGCTTCTAGCGCTACTGTTCACTTTCGCCACTTGCCCGGATCGCCAAAATAAGGCCAAAGGGAACAAGCCGATCAAGAGAGAGATAGCCCCTCCAACGATAAGAATTGATGCCCAAAAAACACCACCAAAACCAACCTCAGCCAACTGAGGGTAGACTATGGCCAAATAACGATTGATTCCCTTAAAAACAATCCACGCTAAAACAGATCCACAAATGCATCCTCCAACTGAGAGAAGCATACTTTCAATCAACATTAACCGGGAAAGAATAAACTTTCTAGCACCAAAGGAATGCCTCACAGAAAGTTCGTACATCCTCTTGCTTGTACGACTTAACATCAAGTTAAAGATATTGGCACAGCCTACCAGTAAGACAAACAATGCACCTGCCTGTAGCAGTACCATTCGGGATTTCAGAGGCTTAGGTCGCCCTACTGTAAACCGAGGTTTAAACCTCTCAAAAATGGTCTGTGACTTCGCATTTGCAACCTCCTCATACCAACGCCTTTCAATAGAAACCATCTGCGATGTAACCGCTTCGTGAGTAACACCCGGTTTTAACCGTGCCCAAAAATCCGAGCGGAGCCATCCTCTTCTCCTTTGAGGATCAAGATCATTTCCACCAGGAATTTTCGGGATGAAATAACAAATTCGAGCATCAAAAATTTCCAAACTTCTAGGAGCCACTCCAATGACCGTATAGGGAACTTCCTCATTCAGAAAGCGAATCCTCTTTCCCAGAACATCTGGATCAGAGGCAAAAGAATTCTCCCAAGTTGTTTGTGCCAGCACCACAATCGGAGAGGATTCAGGCTGTGTTTCTTCAGGAGAAAAGAATCTTCCGAGAATGGGTTGCACCCTCATGACATCAAAAAAATCAGCGGTAACTCGGCGACCGACTAGCTCTTCAAATTCATAGACTTTGGTGACAGGGTCAGAAATAGCGACTGCTTCGAATAGATGAGTCTGTTGGCGGTAATCCAAATACTGATTCCACCCAATCCCACTCCCTGGTATTGGCCGTTGATCACTTTCTAAAAAAATATGAACAATTCGTTCAGAGTTCTCGAACGGCAAAGATTTCAAGACCAAGTCATATAAAACTGAAAAAACCGTTGTGTTTGCACCGATACAAAACGCCAACGTGACAACCACCCCCAAGGTAAACCTTTTGCTCTTTCGTAAGGAACGGATTGAATAACGAATATCTCGTACCAGATCTGTGATGACACGAATGCTCCGTGAATCACGACAATCTTCCTTCAAAGATTCTACGTTACCAAATCCCCGCAAAGCTGCTTTTCGAGCAGCCTCCGAAGACATCCCCTCTCTCTCAAATTCTTGCTGCAAAGACTGGAGATGGTCTTGCATTTCGATCTCTAATTCCCGTTCCAACCGACTCGGGCAA
>JANQKU010000265.1 GCA_028280955.1 Opitutaceae bacterium | reverse complement strand
CCGCGAAACCCCTCTAGGAGCATATCCAGAGTTGTCCAATTATACTCGAGCCGAAATTCATGAAGGACTCGCCGGTCAAGGAGGTCTCTTTCTGGCCTTTGACATGGCAAAGTTACTTACATTAAAAAGTGGCATGCGCGTGCTTGACCTCGGATGTGGCGAAGGTACGACCTCCATTTTTCTGGCGAAAAATTTCGACGTTGAAATCCACGCTGTAGACGAAAACCTCCCCGATTCACTATCGAAACGAGCATCCGAAGCTGGAGTTGGTGACCTGGTTATCCCGCTTCAAGCTAACGCTCGAAAGTTGCCCTTCTCTCCAAAATCTTTTGACGCAATCTTCTCAATGAATGCATTTTTCTATTTTGGGACAGATGATCTATACCCATCCTACCTATTGCGTTTTCTCAAAAATCAAGGAGAGCTGGTCATTGGTAGTCCTTGTTACAAAGCAGAAATTACGGACGATACACCAGACGAATTTCTGATAGAATTCCCTGATTGTCTGGCCGTTCACTCACCCGACTGGTGGAAACATCATTTTACCAAGACAAGAGAAGTCGAAGTTTTACATTCGGCCTTGCATCCTCGAGGCACAGAGTTCTGGGAAGATCGAATGAGATTCTTGCTGGAATCACAGAGTCCGACAGAGATGGAACCATGGATGCGCCATATGATTTACGATACCATCCGAATGCTCAATCGTGATGCAGACGGATTTGTCTCCCATTTCATGCTTCACGCTAAGAAACAAACAAACCAAGTACTGCACTGAATAAAAACTGATGGTCCACGAATTTGATGGCAAGAAATACGAAGAAGCATCCATTCACCAAAAAGAATGGGGAGCAAAGCTAATCGCAGAACTTGATCTAAAAGGAACTGAACATGTTCTTGATCTTGGGTGTGGCGACGGCGCCCTCACCCTTCAGATGGCCGAACTTCTTCCTCAAGGCACCGTTACTGGTATCGATGCTTCGCAAGGTATGATTGCCGCAGCTATTCCGAAATCACGGAACAATTTACGATTCCTTCTCATGAATATCAATGAGCTCAACTTCGACCAACAGTTCGATCTTATTTTCTCAAATGCGGCACTTCATTGGGTCAAGAACCATGAACGCTTACTAAAAAGCACCCATCAATTACTTCGAATTGACGGACGCCTTCGTTTCAACTTCGCCGGAAATGGAAACTGTTCTCACTTTTTCAAAGTGATTCAGGAAGCCATGGCCTTAGATGAATTTTCGAGCTACTTCACCCAGTTTAAATGGCCTTGGTACATGCCATCTGTTGGAGAATATCAATCGTTAGTCGAAAGTAGTGGACTGACCAACACACGAATCTGGGGGGAGAATGCGGATCGGTATTTTCCAAACCAAAAAGCAATGATAGACTGGATTGATCAACCCAGTTTAGTCCCTTTCCTCTATCTAGTGCCTTCTCATCACAAAGAAGCCTTTCGTATCTTTGTCATCAAAAGAATGATCGAGGAAACAAAAAAAGATGACGGTAGATGCTTTGAAACCTTTCGACGAATCAATTTATCAGCAACGAAATAGAAATCGCCCCACACCCCTTTTATTCCAAATGAAAAAGAATAAAGTCATCTTCTTAAATGGGACTTCCAGTTCGGGAAAAACCACCTTGGCAAAAGCCTTCCAGGAAATCATGGAAGAACCGGTTTTGTACGTATCCAATGACAAATTCATTTTCATGATTTCAGATCGGGACCTGAAAGATGATTCGATACGCCCTCCCATCATCATATCCTTGCTATCAGCCTTTCACCGATCTATTCCCTTAATTGGAGAGTGCGGTTACGCCATGATTATTGACCATGTCGTCGAAAGAGAAGATTGGATGAATGAAATCGTGATAAATCTTAAAGAATTCACTACCTACTGCGTGAAAGTAAATTGTTCCGTCGAAGAGCTGGAGCGAAGAGAAAAGGAACGTGGTGATAGAAAGGTCGGCCTGGCCAAGTGGCAGTCACAATTCATTCACAATTTTATCGAGTATGATTTCGAAATTAATACCGAAACTGAATCGACCAAAGACTCTGCCAACAAATTGAAAGAGTTATTTTATTCGGATATTGAACCTACAGCATTCAACACATACCGCGAAACATTGAAGCCAAATCAAACAGTCGAATAAATTAAGGTAACTGCATTCATACACCACCATTGATTTTGCTCTTGAAAAAGATTAAATGAATAAACCCAAATTTTTAAGCGTAGAGCATGCATCGCGATTTAAAGATAAAAACGTAGCCGAACTATATCAGTACCGTCCTTCCTATTCAGATGAAGTCACTCAAACTCTGCTCAAATTGATGCCCGAAAATTGTCCACGTATTCTTGATGCAGGCTGTGGACCGGGAAAGATCGCTCGCGGGATAGCAGACGATGTCGATCATGTAGACGCGGTTGATTTTTCCCAGGAAATGATCAGCATGGGTCAGTTACAGGATAAGGGAAAACATCCGAATATTCGTTGGATTTGTTCTCCTATTGAAACCGCAGATATAGAGGGGCCCTACGGCTTAATCGTTACGGGGGCGAGCCTTCACTGGATGGATTGGGACACTGTACTGCCAAGATTCAACCATTTGCTTCATAGAAAAGGATACCTCGCCATTGTGGATGGAGATGGCCCGACGAATATGCCATGGAATTCTCAACGAAAATCTCTGATTTCGTATTACTCAACCAATCAAGATTATATTCCTTTTGATATGGTAGCTGTACTCATTTCGAGAAACCTCTTTGAAAAAATAGGTGAGATTCAAACTATCCCAAAATCCATTACGCAGAGCATTGAAGAATTCCTCCTTTCAGAACATTCTAGAGAAAGTCTTTCTATCAACGGAATGGGAGTCGAAAAAAGAAACGAGTTTGACCAAAAAATGAGAAATTTGTTGGAGTCTTATAGTGTTAATAATCACCTAACCTATCAAGTCAGCACACGGATAATATGGGGAAAACCATTGAGCATATAGATTTGCATTGCCACGGTCTGAGTTACATTCAACTTGCTCCACTGATCATTTTTTATCCTTTGGTTTTTTTGATCTTCATTTTTGAAAAAATAACATGAAAAAGCCACTTACCGCCGTCATTGTCGGAGCGGGTCATCGAGCCCTCGGATATGCCGCTTATGCCTTAAGCCATCCGGATGAATTACAAATTGTGGGAGTAGCGGACCCTCTTCCACGACGTCGACAAAAAGTTCGTGAGCTCTATCGATTTTCAGAAGATTCCTGCTTCGAGACTGCAGAAGCGCTCGCTCAAAAACCCAAATTTGCCGACTTCATTATCAATGGAACGATGGATCAGCAGCACGTTCCCACTACCCTCCCTTTATTGGAAGCTGGTTATCATATTTTGTTGGAAAAACCATTTGCGACCAATCTGGACGAAATGCAACTCTTGGTCGATAAAGCCAAAACTTGTGGCAGAAAAATTTCCATCTGTCACGTCTTGCGCTATACTCCTTTCTACACCGCCATTCGGCAAAAGGTAGCCGAAGGGACCATTGGAGACATTATCAACGTTCAAGCCCTCGAACACGTCTCTTATCACCACATGGCCGTTGGTTTTGTCCGTGGAAAATGGAATAAAAAAAGCTACTCTGGCTCTTCCATGCTCATGGCCAAATCCTGCCATGACCTCGACCTCATTACCTGGATGAAAAGTGGGATCAATCCATCCAGTGTAGCCAGCTTCGGCAGCAACCTTCAATTCCGGCCCGAAAAAGCGCCCAAAGATCATGGAACTCGTTGCCTGGTCGATTGCCCGATCGAATCCGACTGCCTCTACTCTGCTCGTAAACATTACATTGATCATCCCGATCGATGGGCCTTCTATAGTTGGGACAGTATTGAACATATCGAAAACCCAACGATAAAGGACAAGATTGCTTCACTCAAAAGCGACAATCCCTACGGCCGCTGTGTCTGGACCTGTGATAACGATGTCGTCGACCACCAATCAGTCGTCATCAATTTCGCAGATGGCTCTACTGCTACCTTGAATATGATTGGCGGGAGCGCAAAACCCCAACGTGCCATCCACCTGATAGGCACCAAAGGTGAAATAGAAGGTCGCTTCGAAGACTCCAAGTTTGTCATCCGCCATATCGATCCCCGACCAGGACACGAATATTCCGAAGAAACGATTGATCTCAATGTAGAAGGTGATATGACCGGCGCTTTTGGTGGTCATGGTGGAGGCGATCTACGACTCGTCCGTGACTTTCTGCAAATTCTGAGAGGTGAAACACCTTCCATTTCTTCAACTCCGATCGAAGACTCCGTCAACGGCCATCGCATCGGCTTCTCTGCCGATCACTCAATGGAAGAGAGCCGAGTCATCGAGATTCTACCACAATAGCTTCTGCCTCCTATTATGCTTCGTCTATGCAAAGTTCTTACAGTGCTTATCCTATGGCTTATGTGCACCGGAACTCATTGGGACTTACTCCAAACAATCGCCTGGACCCGCATGTTGGCAATGAATACCGAAGTCATGCCGATCAAGGACGCCATTAAGCAAACTTTTGATTTAAATGAAAAGTGTGGTCTCTGCCACGTGGTAATGGAAGGGAAGAAGAAAGAAAATAAAGATTGGCCGTTGACCAATCTTCTCGTGAGCAAGCCTCTTCTCTATTTCAGGTTCTGCGAAACTTTTATCCTCCCCTGTGCCGAAACCTCTTCGCCCTGGGTTCAAAAAAACTCACCTTCGTTGGATTGTCGGAAATCAACTCCGCCGACTCCGCCTCCGAGAGTGAAAGTGGTTTAAATAAAATACTATCCTCTTTGTTCGACAGGCCAAATCTTTAAGAGCCTGATCCAAGAGTAAAAATACCTGAAAGAAACTCTGAACTCCTCTCAGGCTTCAATCACTTAAAATCTAACAGCCGTGTGTCCAACCTATCGGCAAATTTTACTTTCCACAACCATGAACTATCATTCACAACGTCCCCGTTCGACCTTACTTTTTTTCCTTCTTGTCACAGCGCTTTTACTCTCT
>JANQKU010000234.1 GCA_028280955.1 Opitutaceae bacterium | reverse complement strand
GATTTCACGCAGGTCTGCGGCAATGAAGCGCATGAAATTGACGACGTGTTCCGGCTTTCCGGTGAAATTTTTGCGTAATTTCGGATCCTGGGTGGCGACTCCGACGGGACAAGTGTTCTTTTGACAAACACGCATCATCAAGCAGCCCACGGAAACAAGGGGAGCGGTGGCGAACCCAAATTCTTCAGCGCCAAGCAGAGTAGCAATAGCGACGTCCCGTCCCGTTTTGAGCTGGCCGTCTGTCTCAAGGACAACCCGACTGCGCAGATCATTGAGCAGGAGGATTTGATTGGTTTCTGCCAGGCCAAGCTCCCAAGGAGCCCCTGCATTGTAGATGGAGGAAGAGGGTGAGGCTCCTGTGCCACCATCGTGGCCGGAAATAAGGATGACGTCGGCATGCCCTTTGGCCACACCGGCCGCGATAGTGCCAACGCCTACTTCCGCCACCAGTTTCACGTTTACCCGTGCATAGTGGTTGGCGTTTTTGAGGTCGTGAATGAGCTCAGCCAGATCTTCGATGGAATAGATGTCGTGATGCGGAGGCGGAGAAACCAGACCCACACCGGGAGTTGAGTGACGGACTTTAGCGACCCAGGGATAGACTTTTGACCCGGGAAGTTCACCACCTTCACCTGGCTTTGCGCCTTGAGAGATTTTGATCTGAAGTTCGTCTGAATTGACCAGGTATTCACTGGTGACACCAAACCGACCGGAAGCGACTTGTTTAATGGCGGAGCGTTTGCTGTCACCGTTTTCCATTGAAGTGAAGCGTTCCGGATCTTCGCCGCCTTCACCGGTATTGGATTTTCCGCCAATGCGGTTCATTGCAATAGCCAGTGTTTCGTGGGCTTCCTGGGAAATAGAACCGTAAGACATCGCTCCCGTCTTGAAGCGCTTGGTGATTTCTTCAATGGATTCGACTTCATCAAGGGGAACAGGGGCACGGTTGTTTTTGAACTTCATCAGGCCGCGCAGGGTGAAGACGTTTTCGCTCTGATCATTAACCAGTTTGGCATATTCTTTATAGGTTTCGTAGCTGCCTGTGCGAACTGCTTTCTGGAGTAGATGAATTGTTTTCGGATTAAAGAGGTGTTGCTCCCCGTCACTGCGCCATTGATACATGCCGCCCGGATCGAGAGCCTTTTCAGCATCTTCGATGTGACGATCGGGAAAAGCTTTCCGGTGACGTTTGAGAGTTTCTTCGGCGATTTCCTCCAGACCAGCGCCTTCGATGCGGCTGGCTGTTCCGGTAAAGCACTTGTTGACGAGTTCGCTGCTCAATCCAATGGCTTCAAAGATCTGGGCACCGCGATAAGAAGCGACAGTAGAGATGCCCATTTTGGCCATGGTTTTGACGACACCTTTGATGGAGCCTTTCAGGTAGTTATAAACCGCCTTATCATACTCCATATCGAGCATGTCATCCTGAATCATCTTATGCAAAGATTCAAAAGCGAGGTAGGGGTTGATAGCATCAGCACCGTATCCAAGTAGCACTGAGAAATGATGGACTTCACGGGCTTCTCCTGTTTCGAGGACGAGAGAAACACGTGTGCGGGTGCCTTTCTTGACCAAATGGTGGTGCAGGCCGGACATGGCCAGCAGGGTTGGGATGGCTGCCCGGTCGTGCGAAATATTGCGATCGGATAAAATGAGGATATTCACTCCTTCTTTGATCGCTTTATTAGCTTGGTGAAAAAGCTCTGAGAGAGCTTTTTCCAAGCCTTTGCCTCCTTGATCTGTAGGGAAGGAGGCATTGATGGTTGTACTTTTAAATCCGGGGGCCTGAACTTCGCGCAGTTTACTCAGGGTGCGATTGTCAATGATGGGGCTATCCAGACGAATCATTCGGCAGCTTTTGGGGCCGGGTTTGAGCAGATTTCCTTCCGATCCAATAAAGGTCTCTGTAGCGGTAACGAGTTCTTCGCGGATACAATCGAGGGCAGGATTGGTTACCTGAGCAAAGATTTGTTTGAAGTATTCGTAAAGAAGCTTTGAGCGGTCTGACAAGATAGCCAGTGGAGTATCATTTCCCATTGAGCCCATTGGTTGAACACCTTTTTCGGCTGTCGGCCCCAGGACAAAGCGAAGGTCCTCGTAGGTGAAGCCAAAGGCATGCTGACGTGTCAGGATAGTCTCGGGATCCACTCCGTGGGCTTCTTTGGGTTCCGGTAACTGATCAATCGGGATGCGGTTTTCGTCCAACCATTGCTTATATGGCTGGGCATTATAAACGCGTTGTTTGACCTCTTCATCCGGGATGATACGACCTTCGTTCATGTCCACCAGGAACATGCGACCTGGGCGGAGTCGGCCTTTTTCAACGACAGAGAGAGGGTCAACATCTGGAATAACTCCGACTTCGGATGCCATGATGACGAGATCGTCATCCGTCACATAGTACCGGCTGGGGCGGAGGCCATTTCGATCGAGAACGGCTCCGATTTGATAACCGTCGGAAAAGGTAATGGAGGCGGGACCATCCCAGGGTTCCATTAAGCAGGCATGGAATTCATAAAAGGCCCGCTTGGTCTCATTCATGGATTCATGGCGTTCCCAGGGTTCGGGAATCATCATCATCATGGCATGGGAGAGGTCGTAACCTCCGAGATGGAGGAACTCGAGCACGTTGTCACAACGGGCGGAATCCGAACCATCTTCGTTGATGACCGGGAAGATCTTGTTATCAGCATCTTCGCCAAATTTCTTGGTTTTGCAGAGGGCCTGGCGAGCCTTCATGAAGTTCTCGTTACCCATAACGGTGTTGATTTCTCCATTGTGCGCAATAAAGCGGTTGGGATGGGCCCGTGGCCAACTGGGAAAGGTGTTGGTGGAGAAACGGGTATGCATCAAGGCAAGGGCCGTTTCGAAATCCGGATCGTGAAAATCGGTGAAATATTCTGAGAGCTGGCACGGTGTCAGCATCCCTTTATAGATCATCGTACGTGCGGAAAGGCCGGTGATGTAGAAGTATTCGCTGCCAGGAAAAGTGTTTTTCTTATTTCCGTGAACGTCGTAGAATTGTACCGGCACTTCTTCATTTGTGCGCATGGCTTTGGCCAGACGTTTGCGGATAACGTAGAGCTTCCGTTCAAAATCGAGGCCGGTCGCAATGGATTCGTCGCGTCCGATAAAGACTTGCTTCATGGCAGGCTCATAGCGACCGGAGGTTTTCCCGAGGATTTCGCTTTTGACGGGAACATTGCGCCATCCAAGAAATTTCTGCCCTTCTTCCCGGATGATATGCTCAAAGAGTTGCATGGCTGCTTCGCGTTCACCGGAGTTTGGTGACATGAAGACAATACCAGCGCCATAGTCGCCCTCAGGAGGCAGTTCTACACCCTTTTCCTTCATTTGTTTACGCAAGAATTTGTCAGGCATCTGGATGAAAATACCAGCGCCATCTCCAGTATCGGGGTCTGAACCACTTGCGCCACGATGATCCATATTGGTGTTCATCGTGAGAGTTTTCTCTATGATGTCATGAGAGCGCTTGCCTTTCAGGTGCGCAATAAAGCCCACGCCACAGGAATCTTTCTCCTGGGACGGGAGCCAAAGACCTTGTGGTTCAGGCCAGCCGAGCGGTATCTTTTGCGTTTCGGACATAAGCAATAAATTTGGATAATTCTTTCAATTTAGACGGAGCCAGTGAGGTGACTGCAAGAAAACAACCTCATATGATCAGATTCTGGAAATCTCCGGTTTCTCTTTAGGAAGAAGACAGAAAAAGCAGTAAAAGTTGTCTCAATCAATGTTTTTATTTCGCAGAAATTTTAAAAAAATCGCGGAAAAAAGCATTTTTTCCGCGGAAAATAGACAAATTTCTTGGGGAAAATTAAGTAAATATCCATGAGATGACAGATTTGGGCTGCCGCTAAGCTGGATTTTCGGGTCCTTCGACGATTAGCCGGATAGAATCGAGGCGAATCCTGGCCTTTTCGATAGCTTCGCAATTATGGAGCAGTTGTTCCTTAGCCAGGTCGATTTCTTCTTCACGAACGTGATCGTTGATTTTCTGGAGGTCGATAAGGCGTTGGATATCCTGGCTGAGCACTCTTTTAGCCTCTGCCAAAGAGGTTTTTTTCATGGTAAGGGCCTTTTTATCGGCCAGGATATTGGCTTGATCGATCATGCCCTTGAACAGATCTGCGTTGAAGCTTGGGTTTTCGAGGAAGCGATGGATATTTCCATCTTTCAATTGGTTGAGTTTATCTGTCTGGCCGTGGCTTTCGGTCAAATCATCGCCTCGAATATCTGTGAAAACCCGTATCGGTACAGGTGAGAGAAATTGTTCTACATGCCATTTGGGGTCTGCGATGGTTTCGAGAACAAATACCGTTTCCAATATGATATTGGGAGTATCTGCTTCTAGATAACCAATGGATGCAGTCCCTGTGGCAGAGTCGATCAGTAAATCGAGAGAATCCCAGATGAGAGGGTGATCCGGTGAAACGAAGGTGATGTCTTCGCGAGTAATGGCTCTCTGGCGTTCGAAAGTAACGAGAGAGCCTTCGTGTGGAAGAGATGGGAATGCTTCGACGTAAGCATGACTCGGATCGAGAAAAACATCTCCTTCTTCGTGTTCCACCATTCTGACTCCGAAATGATCGAGTAATTCGTAAAGGAAATCTTTTAGGAAGGGATTGGCATCGGCTTCTCGGATACGTTCGATCACTTGTGCCGCGATTTGGCTGTCAAATGAATTGAGTTCCAGCAAACGATCGCGGCCTTTCTTAAGTTTAAGTGACAGCTCATGGCGGAATTCGATGGTTTCTGCGATGAATTGGTTTAGTTTCTCTTGCCCGATTTTATGATCATGTTGGAGAGCTAGCGTAAGGAGACGGTCTTTGAACTTCGTTTGATATTCGTTGCCGCTGTGAGTGGGTGTTTCGAAAGCATCCAGTCCTTTATGATACCATTCGAGAATAAACTCCTGACTGGTTCCTTTTACATAGGGAATATGAATTTGAATCGTTTCCGTTTGGCCGATACGATCAAGGCGTCCAATCCTTTGCTCAAGCAATCCCGGGTTTAGGGGGAGATCGAAAAGCACCAAATGGTGGGCAAACTGAAAATTGCGGCCTTCACTGCCAATTTCCGAACAGATGAGTAATTGAGCTCCATCTTTTTCAGCAAACCAGGCGGCGTTACGATCTCTTCGCACAAGAGGAAGTCCTTCATGGAAAAGTCCCACTTTAACTTTCATTTTTTCCAACAGAGCTGTTTCCAGAGCGAGTGTTTTTCGCTGAGTTTTACAGATGAGAAGGATCTTTTCGTTTTTGTGACTTTTCAGGAAGGAGACTAACCAGTCGATCCTGGGATCTTCGGAGAAAGAATAGCGGATATTGGTTTCGTCGTCAGTGGCATCAGCTTCCAATTCTCTGCGTATACGATTTTGAAAGGTTTGATCTCTTTCGGAAAGTGGAGCCGGGCAGAATTTTCGTTTCGGAAATCCTGACATGTTTGACCTGGTATTGCGGAAGATGACCCGACCAGTGCCATGTTCGTCCAGAAGGGCTTTTAATAAGGCTTCCCTCGCACCTTTTTTGTGTTGGGCGAGGGCATTCAAATGTCTTTCCAGACCGTGGGGATCTTTGTTAAAAATTCGTTTGAGAGACTGAAGGTCATTTGGATCCAATGGGTCTTTTTCAATGATTTTGCCGGCAATTTCTGCTACTAAGCCGAAGTCTTTAGATTCCGTGAGGAAAGAATCGTAGTTATCGTAACGGTCTGGGTCTAAAAGTCTGAGACGAGCGAAGTGTCCTTCCAATCCAAGCTGAGTGGGCGTGGCGGTTAGAAGGAGGAGACCTGGAGAACTTTGAGCCAGTTGTTCGACCATCGTATATTCGTCACTTGGGTCTTCGGGAGTCCACTCCAGATGGTGTGCTTCATCAACGACTACCATGTCCCAACCAGCTTCGATGGCTTGTTTCTGCCGGATTTTGTTGTTGGCTAGGAACGAAACGCTGCAGAGTGCCAATTGCTCATCGAGAAAGGGGTTCCCGTCAGGAATACTTCGTTCGGATGCAATGCATCTTTCTTCATCAAAAATACTGAACCACAGATTAAATCTTCTGAGAAGTTCTACGAACCATTGATGGACCAGAGACTCTGGTACTAGAATAAGGACTCGATTGGCTTTACTCACGGCAAGTAATCTCTGCAGAATAAGGCAGGCTTCGATTGTCTTACCGAGGCCGACTTCATCGGCTAATAAAACTCGGGGGATCTGCCGGGAGGAGACTTCTTTTAAAATATAAAATTGATGTGGAATCAGATCAAGGCGTCCTCCTAGAAATCCTCTGATGTCTGATTGTTTCAACTTTGCCTGGATTTCGAGAGCTTTGCGTCGAAGGTCAAAGACACCACAGGGATCGACTTGACTTTTCAGTAGCCGTTCTTCGGGTAGATTAATACTGAGATGACTCGCAACAGAATCTTCTCTTACCTGTTTCCCCTGTCCTGTGTAGATAAATAATCCCTCTTTTTCTTCAATGGATTCAATGAGCAGGCTGTTTCCATCCTCAGTTGTGATCGTTTCGCCTTCGTGAAATTGAACTCTTTTGAGGACAGGAGCTTCGGCTGCATAAATACGTCGTTCTCCTGTTGCGGGGAAATCGATACCGAGCCGGTTTTTTTCGATGTTCGCAATGATGCCTAAACCCAGTTCGGGCTCAGGTATACTGACACAACGTTGTCCTATGGTATTAAGAGACATTCGGTCTGTCTGCCACAAATTCAGGTGTAATCAAAAGTTTTTTTAAGAAGCTGTCCAAAAATCAAAAATATCTTTGACAACTTTCGAGTTCGTGAGTTCTGTATTTTCAGTGAGTGGGGTGCTTGCGACTCTTCTTTTTTATGTGGCTTAATTGTCTCGAAGGGGAAGTGAATTTAGAGGAAATTTTTAACAAATATGGGGGGCTAATTCACCATGGAATGGTATTGTTTTCGGACCGAACGGAAGAGGGAGCACATTGCGGCTGCAAATGTTGAAAGTGAAGTTGGTTTAGATGTTTATTGTCCGCGAATATCTTCCATCAAAAAGACCAGGCGGGGAAGAGTTCGGTATATTGAAGCGATGTTTACCAGTTATATTTTTATTTTGGCTGACTTAGATATATCGCTTTCGCGTATTTTACATACTCAGGGTATACAATCTGTGCCGAAATACGGGAGGCACATACCAGCTATCCCCAGCGCATTTATTGATGAGCTTCGGCAGGAAATTGGGGGTGATATTCTGGTTGTGAAGGACCCTGAGTTTAAGGAATTGGAAGAAGTTCGTATCGAGGAAGGTCCTTTTGCAGGAGTTATCGCCAAGATAGTGAATACAAACTCATCGACAGATAGGCTGAATTTAATGATTGGTATCCTGGGTCAGGATGTGGGGGTTTCCATCCCGCGAGAATGTGTTGCCAGGATCTGAAAACTTTAGTTGGCAGGCTTCTGTTCGATTAGAAGACTGATGATTTCGTAGGGTCCAAAGTTGATGGTGTGGTTTTCGATTGAGTCTTTTTCAGGTATTGGTCGATCAAGCATATCGACTATTGTGAGAGTACAATTTTCGGCAAGTTTCAGCTTTGCTTGGCCACGCTTCCCCAGAACTTCATGACATCTGAGAATGAATAAATTTTTGCCAACCGGTTTTACCCAGGAGGGAATGAGAGATTCACCGCCTTCGATTCCCTGAAAGAAACTGGAGACAGAATCTCCCTGATAAGCAAGGGGATGGCAGAAGAGAGTGTCTGCCAAAGCTGCTGGTTGTTCTTCTCTTTTCAGTTCTGAATGATATGCGCCAATAGCGATACGGATATGCTGCTTACCGATATCTGCGTAGTGTGTATCCGGTTTTTCGATGTCATTTGATGTGATTTCCGGTTGAGTGATGATTGCTCCACGTAGAAGGCTTAGGTGGAGAAGGCCAGAGGCACTGCCAAAACCGTATTTTGACTCTGTCACGACAAAAAGACCGTTGTCTTCGGTATCGTCGAATATCATGGCATAGCGACTCCCGGGAACTTCAAATTTGGCTTCGTTATGCATTTCTCCCGGTTGTTGTGATCTTAAGATGCTACCGTAAGGGTTTCCATAACGGGCGTTTTGGCCAGTATAGGCAGTCGGAAAAAGAACTTTCAGGAGTTTGTTTGGGTTTTGCCAGTCGATGAAGTAGTCGATTTCCAATGCGCATGAATTCGACTGTAAGGTATAGACAATTTCGATTGAACTTTCGTCTGTTAGTTTTCGAAAGAAAGAGATCGAGGCAGATGAGGGATGATCGTTTTCAATTTCAATTTCTGGTATACAGGCGAAACAGACTCCATGGTTAAGTGAAGCTCGATCAATTTCCCACGCAGGAAAATAAACGGGGTTATCATCGAAGATTCTCAGTTCTCCAGCTGGTCCGGTGAGCTCGATTTTTCGACCATCCACGAGCATCTTTTCAATAAATCCATTGTCATCGAAGGTTACTTTGAGTCGGTTATTGGTTAAGGCTTTTTCGGTGCAGATAACCCTATCTTTTTCGTAATCATCTTTGAAGTTTCCGGGTTCTCCTCCTGTTAGTGGAGGGAGTGTAATGGGGTATGTCTCATCTTCCGTTTGATAGGTAGTACGAAGAGTGAGCGGGAGGGGGTTGAAGATGGATTTTGCTTCTGTGGTTCCGAGTTCTGCTTGAGCTTTGGCTAAAGCAGAGGCTGTTATTTTTTGAAGTTCAGGAATACCCTCATCATAAACTTCCTTTACGGATGTTCCAGGGAGGTAGTCGTGAAACTGGGTAAAGAGGAGACGTTTCCAGGCGGCTTTATCAATGCTGTTTCCTCCTGTGCAGGAACGCACAGCTTCCCATGTCTGTAGTGCTCGTTCTGCTATGCGGTAAGCATATTTGAGAGAACCAAGGGTTGTGAGAACTCCGCGATGAAATTCAAGGTAGAGTTCACCTTTGTAGGTGGGAAGCTGCTCTTTAATTTTGGAGAGATTTTCAAAGAAGCCATCGACTCTTCCCCATTGGGTTTTGGGCAGACCGAAGATTTCTTTTACTCGTCTGGCCCGTTCGCACATGCCTGCGGTGGGTCCTCCGCCTCCATCACCATATCCTGTAGGCTCAAGCGCTTCAGGATGGATATCGCTTTGTTGATGGGTGAGAGCTGTGTCGAGTAGCTGATCCGGTTTTACCAATCGGTTGTATCCGCTTTTTAAGGATAGGTGTGCGATTACCTCAGTTCCATCCTGTCCTTTCCAGACAAAGCTACTATGGGGGAAGTCGGTTGAATCATTCCAGAGAAGTTTTGTCGTATAAAAGTAATCGACGTCGCAGCTTTTCATTATTTGGGGCAGACAGGCAGAATAACCAAAGACATCGGGGATCCACAAAATGGAGTTATTTTTTCCGGTTAAATTTCGGAAACCTTCTTGCCCGACTTCAAAGCAGCGGATGAGCGCTTCGCCACAGGGAATCTGTGTGTCGCATTCAACTTCGGTTGCTCCGAGAGGTTCCCATTGCCCGGAGTTGATGTGTTGCTGAACATTGGTAAAAAGCTGGGGAGAGCGACGAGCAACGGCTTGATAACTGGCCGGCTGACTATAGCAGAAGGTCAGCTCCGGATATTCACGCATCAGAGAGGAAACTGTTGAAAAGGTGTGGACCGCTTTAAATTCGCCTGTTTTTTCTTCCCACATCCAAACAAGATCGATGTGAGCATGGCCAATCAAACGCATCTGCATCATCATCGGATTGGATGACAATCGGTTATAGATGGTTTGTAAGTGTTTTCTAAGAACCTTTAACCCATCTTGGTGAAAGAGTGTGTAGGCTTCATCCAGCCCACGTATGAGGAGGCGTCCTTCGGGGCTGAATCGTTCGAGATCAGCGTGTTTGCCCCGGTCAATTTCACCAAAATTGCGATCGCCATTGAAACGTTTTATTTCCAGCTCTAAAAGATCGATGAGAATTTCCAGGTCATAGTAAGCATGCCAAGCATCATCGTTTCGATAGGCTAAAAAGGCGCCATCAAATCGACTCCCATCAGCATCTATGGGCTCCGATTTTTCATCAATCCAGTAGGCGGTACGACAGCAGACGGATTCAATCTGTATATTGTCAAGATTGTCGGGGAGAGGACAATAAATATGCCCTGGATCAATTCCATGAATAGGCACTCTACTTGCATAGACGGTTGCTTCACCTTGGTCTCTCCAGAGCAGGTACCTGTTCTTTTGTTCTGAGGGGAGATCGACTTTCCACCAACATTGTTCAAAGGGGCTTCCCCAGATATGTGGATATTTGCTGACAGGGCTGAAAGTGAGGTTGTCAATATCATCTGCAAGGGTCTCTGTTTTAGAGGGTGTCGATTGTTGAACTGCTAATGGTTGATTCTCTATTTTCCATATTTCCTTCTCGATTTTGCCGAGGATGTTTCGAGCCCTGGGAATGAGAATTTTGAGATGGGATGTTTTGGGTAACATGGGGCTGTCCGATGGGTTAGTTTGTATATAAGAATGGCTCTGGATTCTTATTGTAGGTTAGAAAATTCTCAATTTCGATTGAAGATAGTCAAGGAGGGTTCTGTCAGGGGTACTTAAGGTATAACAGAGATGACCAAGGGTTCTCTCGATTTATTCGTATTCGTTGTGTTTGATCTACTATATCAGGATAGTCCTTCAAAGAAAGGAAGCGCGTTCTTTTCTCTTAGATAGGTCATAGCTCTTTTTTCAGCGCGGCGCATCTTTTGCTTATCGGGTGGTGTGCGATCATCGTAGCCGGCGAGATGTAGGTAACCGTGCACCAGGTAAAGGGTGAGTTCTTCAGATACAGAAAGGTTATGGCGGGTCGCATATGCCAGGGCATAATCCGGTGAGACACATATTTCCCCTGCAGTTTGAACCTCAGGATCACCTTCAAACGTAATAACATCTGTCAGAGAGGAGTCTTGAAGAAATTCTGCATGGAGCCTTTCCATCTCTTTCTGATTGAGAATGGCGATGGAGAGGTCTCCGTCAGGAATGGGAAACTTGCCCGATTGATCGAGGTAATGGTAAAGATTTTCGACTTCGCTTAGTTTATAGCGGAGTTGTTTATGGCTGTTATGGACGTGAACTGCTCTCTTCGTTTTGGACTTCACTTTTGGCGGTTCCGTTTTCTGTGCTGCTTGTGCTTTCCTTTTCTTTTTGAGGGTAAGCAATTCTGGAGTGGAGAGAGTTTAAGAGAGTGAAAACGAAGCTATCCTTGATTTTCGAAATTTCGGCTACAGTGAGAGGGCTTTCATCAAGTTGGCCGTCTTTAATACGGTCCTCAAAAATTCGGGAGATCAGTTCATCCACATTTTGAGGGGTGACTTTTTTAAGTGAGCGGCTGGCTGCTTCAATTGAGTCGGCCAGGAAAATAATGGCGCTTTCTTTAAATTGAGGTTTGGGACCATCATAGCGGTAGGTGGTTTCACTAACTTGCCCCGGGTCGAGCTGAAGATGGGGGAGCATAGGTGTATTGGCAGTTTTATTGGCTTCTTGTGCCCGATGAAAGAAGAACCAGATAAGGCTTGTTCCGTGGTGTTGGCGTATCACGTTAATGATCGGACGCGGTAGTTTATGTTTGAGAGCTAGATGCACTCCTTCTTTAACATGGCTTTTGATAATGAGGGCACTGAAGGAAGGGTTTTTTTCATCGTGGGGGTTAACGCCTTCACGTTGATTTTCGGCAAAATACTCGGGTTTGATCAGTTTCCCGATATCGTGGAACATGCTACAGACTCGACAGGACAGAGGATTTGCTCCGATAGAGTTGGCCGCATTTTCGGAAAGGTTGGCCACCATTAAGCTGTGGTGATAAGTCCCGGGAGCCTCCATTTGCATTTTGCGCAAAAGGGGATGGTTGTAATCAGTCAATTCGATAAGCGTGATATCGGTTGTTTGGCGGAAGAGGCTTTCCAGGATAGGGAGAAGCCCGACAATAACCATACCCGTAATGAGACCTGTCATTTGGCCTGCGATCATTTGCTTCAAAATAGTTAGATAGGGGAGTTGATCTGCAGTCCCTAGTAGAAATGCGAAAAATGCGACAGTGAGACCTGCAAATCCTCCCGATCGGACGATTTTCCTTCGGGAACGGACTTGGCGGCAGCTATAAACAGCGATGGTAGAAGCGAGGAAAGAAACCACAAGGATATCAAGGCGGTTTCCGTAAATGACTCCTGTAAATAGACTGATGAGGAGTGATGCAAAAAGCGCCGGACTGGTTCCAATAAGAATGGTAATAATAATCGGAGCGAGGATAATCGGAGCCAGATAAGGCAGGATCGCTGATGAAGAGGTGTCGGTGAGAAAGAAGGGAAGTGAGCTCAGTTCAAAGGTGATTCGGACAAGGCTTAGATTGAAGACGAGAACGAGCGCCAGGAGAGCCAAGCGACCATTACTCTGGAAGGTGATGAGATCTTCCATCCGGATGTAAAAAACGGCGGCGATAATCATCGCAATAACCAGGAGAATGCGACCATACATTTCGAGATCGTCTCCGGTAGGAAGGCCTTTGTTATTATTCAGATATTCTTGATAGGCCTTAAGCATTTCATATTGCTCTGGGCTGACACGTGTACCCGGTTCGATAATACTTCTTCCTACTTCAACCCGAACAATCTCAGGTTGTAAGGTTTCAAGCATCTTTTCTTTAAGGACATTACTTTCTTCCTGATCAAAAAAGAGGT
>JANQKU010000227.1 GCA_028280955.1 Opitutaceae bacterium | reverse complement strand
TTCTGCTCCGGTGTCACCGCCACCACATTCACCCATTCCGCCGTCCGAATCGTATAAAAATCTCCCTCCTGCTTTCTCACTGGATGACGACATCGCTTCTGCTCCAGCGAAAAGATAGGACAGGAAAATGGCTCTACCCGGCTCAATGTTTCCCATTTTGAAGGCTCGGAAGATGACGATTCGTGCAACTGACTCATTAGAACACCCATCTTACATCATCTGCAAAGTCGGAAAAAGAGAATACTGCCAACAAAGAGAAGGTTCTTTTTTACCCACAGAAAACACCAATCCCTGTAGATTGAAAGGGCAGAACCTAAACTCTCTTACGACCTGTTCTGAAGCAACCTCCTAAGGAATGATGACCCTTTGGCCAACGCGCAAACGACGGGGATCCACTCCGGGATTGGCATCCATCAGAGACTGGAGAGAAATTCCGTTTTGGGCAGCAATCCGGGCAAAGGTATCACCACTTTGGATGGTGTAAGTGCCGCCTGAACCGGTAGAAGTCGCAGCAGGAGACTCTGTTTCTTTATCCGAAGTTGAAGAGGTTGAAGTAGGCGCCGGAGCAGGTGTCGAAGTGGTTCGTCTGGAGCTGCCTCCATTTGCCTGAATGGTCAGTCGATTCAATTCTGTTCGCAAAGTTCCCATCTCCGAGCTGACATCATCCAACGCTTGTTGAACGTCTTTGCTCAAGTTACTCGTGCGGGAGGTTGCCTTTTTCGCGTCTGCCGAGGCTTTATTAGCAGCTGTTTCAACCGCATCTAATCGGGCAGATAAATCACCATTGCCTCCCAAACTTTCTTTGAGAGAAGAAACACGGCTGATTGAGACAATGGCAAGAATAAGACTGATGCCTGCTAAGATACAGGCAGCAATAACAACATATGATCCGTTTTTTGAAGGAGTATCCATGGGAGTCTTTAAACGAGGGTTAAGCTATGATGTAATTTTTTTCCGAGGGAGTGCAAGAGAGGAATAGGGCACACATTTCCACCCAGAAACCCCCTTTTTACCTCTTATCGTCAATTTCACCCGCCTTTTAAGACTTGGAAGACAAAAAAGCGAAATAGACTCGACACCGGGCAAATCAGCATCGACACTGCCCGACCTTGAAAATCGGGGCGTAGCTTAGCCTGGTAGAGCGCCTGCTTTGGGAGCAGGAGGCCGGAGGTTCGAATCCTCTCGCCCCGACCATTTTTGACCAACGAAAAAACTGATAGGAAATTGAAAGGGATACTATTTGGTAAAAGTTTCCCAAAATTTGGATCCGATCGCCACGATAGAATCTATCATAATTCCTCAAATATATTTTATTGGTCGCGGATTTTTATGATTCCGAACGTTTGGGACTCTGAAGTTACACTGAAAAACACCCTCTTTTTTTAGATCTTTGATCACATTCTCAGCGTGTTTACATGTCACTCCGGACTCAATACAAAACTTAGCGACATCCATTTCATGAGAAAACAACTTTTGTTTAAATGCCTCTTTCAATGCTTCTTCAAAAACTGAAATCTTCTTAGGAACCATCACGCCCAAATCCAACAAAAGCTCGTCCTCTTTGATATTTTCGCGATCCACATCAAAATTCGCCTCTCCTGCAATTTGGTCATTCTTCCACGCAACTTCCAAAAATTTGTGAATTCCCAATGGATGCCTACTTCCAAAAATCAGCCCATAGATGTTTCCCGTATCCTTTTTAATCGAGAAGGGGCCAAGATAAACTTCCATATCACTTGGTATTAGGTTTTTGTAATATTGAAATGCTGCTCTGTGAATATGATAAGAATCATCAGGCATAGGAATTTTCTGCTTTATTGCAGGATGCTCTCTGAAACGGTGCAGAGTATTAGATGAAAGAAAAAAGATAAAATCAGTACGGGGGTAGCATATCAATTTTTTGAATATGTCATCACTTACTGCATCTACTCCACATTGATCAATTATAAGCATTTTTGCAGTTCTGCTGTTGCTTAAAACATGATCATACTCTTTTAGCGCAGATTCAAAATCTATATCCCTAATATCTAATTCAACGTCATCCACTGAGAGCCGTTCTTTTGTGATCTTGGTTCTCAAATGGTTAATTTTTTCCTTATTGAAATCAAAGAAATGGACAATCTTCCGAACCTTACCCCAACTGACTAATCCTTGATTAAGCGAACGTTGAAGCTGTTGAAGAATTCGCACTGGAGAACCGGGTACTTTATGTGTGTCCTGCCCTGGCCCTGCAAAAAAATCGAAAATGTGAAGCTCCTGAAAGGGTGCTTCTGGACGTGACAAAAACACTGGTATCCATGCCTGTACATATAGCTCAAAAATATTCAATTTGGTGAGGGTACCACCATCATACGGTTTATCGTGAAAATCTCCTCCCTTCATTTACCTAAGCAACTATGAACTGAGACAACAGTTCGATTCTTTCCTCTTTCGTCGCAACTGCATTGATCGTTGATTCTGGAAACTCATCATAAGTCCTACCGTCTAGAGTACGGCCAGCCTCTTTCTTCCGAACTCCTCCCCATTGTTTGAAAAAGAAAGGAACATTGTAAGTGCGACATAAGCGCCGAACTGATCGAACCCATGCCTTTTTTAATGGCCGTGCGCCAGCACCACTTTCTCCACCAACGATAACCCAATCTATCTCCGACAAATCAAAAATGCCCAGATCTTCTAACAAGGGTTCGACTGAAAGGAAAGTGTGCGAAGCTCCAGATCTTCTTAGTTCAGTTACTCGAGGGATTCCGTGTTGACGATTTTCAACACTCACCCCCCACCAAATATGAGAAGCATCCGCCACGCTTTTCAGTTTTGTCCTCAAAAGATCCGCCATTCGTGTCGCTCGTTTTGTGAGTATTTGGTAAGTATGCCAATTCGCAGCGAGCATAACATCAGCGACCCTCTCAATATAATCATCGGGAATCTGTTCGTGAAAGAGATCACTCATAGAATTCACGAATATCTTCTTAGGTGTTGACCACCTGATCGGATCTCCAAGCTTGTGCGGGACCAATCTGAGATCGAACCCAAACTCAAAAGGATGTCCGGGAATTCCACGAAATCTTTCGGCCAAAGTTTCTGCGTAACAGTGCTTACAGCCTGGACTTACTTTAGTACAACCCCGAACCGGATTCCAAGTAGCATCCGTCCACTCAATTTTGGAAGCTTGACTCATGTGATCGTATGTTCACTAGCTAATTTTGTTTACATTTGCAAGGATTAAATATCCCCCTCCAATGTACTGGAATAAGTAGTAGCTAAAATAGGATCCCATTAATTTAATGGTTCAGGTGGGTTGTTTATCAAGTTCGATTTCAGTGATAGTTTTCTCACGACCGGAGGATTTGATGCTGGTCTTCATTTCCACGATTAGTGAGGGCATCCTGATAGCTGATGATAAAGGAGCGACGAGGATGGGGAGTGTGGTTACCGAGGGATCGATGCGCCGTAAGCGCGTGAAAAAGTAGAACGGAACCTACTTTGATAGGCATCGGCAGAGCGCCTTCCATCTCAGATCTGCCGTGCGCAAAGGCAAATTCGCAATAACCGGAGCCATCCTCGATCATGCTCGCGGATTTTAGTCCATGTTTGTGGCTTCCGGGCACCATCCAAACACAGCCGTTGGTTTCATCACAATCCTGCAGGGGAATCCATACAGACATACGGCAAGCACATTGGGAATGCTTCTGGTAATAGGCATCGTCCTGATGCCAGTGGCAGATCTTTTCATCATTCGGACGCTTCTCGAAGAGCTTGGCTGAATAAATGGCAATCCCCGGTTTCACGATATCTTCGATCAAGGTCAGAATCCGTTCATCGCGGCAGACCTGACGCGTGAGCTTAGACTTCAACCCAAGACGCAGCATCACATCGTGTTGATTGGCATTATTCGCTGATTTCTCTTCGCGCAACCGGTTGATCTCACGATCAATTTCATCCAGTTCCGACTTTGGAAAGACTCCTTCGACCAGAAGAAATCCATCACGATGATAAGTCTCCAATTGACCAGAGGTGAGTCTCTTTTGACCGGAAATATTACCGGACTGCAAAGAAGACATCCTAACGCTGCTCATGGAAAAACGGATATCATTCTAACTCATCGCGTCAATTACATCTCCAAGGCGTCATCATGAGGATAAAATTTCAATAGAGGGTATAAACGATTAAGTGCTTTGCTCTTTCTTTCGAATAGGCTAATTGTTCTACAAAATCATTTAGAGGTATCACATGAGTAAAGTAGCATTATTTGTTCGGCATAAGGCGAAGCCTGGAAAAAGAAAAGAGATTCAAAAGATCTGGGAATCCTATGTGAAACCTCGCGTATTAGAAAATCCTTCACATGAACTCTATTATTTCTGCTTCGATTCAAAAGATAGGGATTCGGTTAATGTCTTTCAGGTTTTCAGCAATGAAGATGCCATGAACGCGTTTATGGCAGGTAGCTGGTATCCTGAATATCTCAATAAAATATCTGAAGTCATTGCAGAACCACCGATTATTGCTGCCGCTGACCCCATCTGGAAAAAAGAATCATAAAGCAAATGCCTAATCAAAATAAATGAATAAGATAAACGACTTAGCTCCATGATAATTTCACTTATACAAATGGTTAAACAGCATCGAGAGGTCGATTTATGCCCAGTGGAATACTCTTAGATATTGGAGGCACATTATGGTCAGAGGACAGATTTGATCCTGAGGCAGGAACTGCACGCGTGTTACAAATGGCGCACAACCCTCGAGGCGTGACGGTGCGCGATGTACAAGATATGTTGACTGAAATCGAAAGAGATCTTGCACCTAGAAGAGAGTCCTCTTGGTTCGAATTCCAGCCCACGATGGTCCATCGACATGTCTATGAGCCTCTAGGGATTACATTTGACAAGTCTTTCGAAGAAATGGAATTCGAGTTCTGCCGGGCGGCCATGGATCTCTCACCAATTCCTGGTGTCCTCGAAGCACTTGCATACGTAAAAGCACGGAATATTACGATGGGAGTCGTGAGTAATTCGACCTTCACCAGTCAAACTCTCTCTCGACAGCTCGATATGCTCCACATGCGGGATTTCTTTGAATTCGTCATCTCCAGCGCCGAATACACCATAAGGAAACCGCATCCACAACTTTTCATTACGGCAGTGCGAAAACTCGGCACCGAAAAAGGCGATACCTGGCATATAGGAGATTCTCTTCGCTATGATATAGCTGGAGCTAAGTCGGCAGGCCTCGTCACTGTGCTCTATAGTGCCAACGCAGTTGAAGATTGTTCGGAGGCTGATTATCTACTCGAAAACTGGTCTGGCTTTAAGACACTTCTCGAAAATAATACCTAACAATCTATCAAACCTAGGTAAAATCGAATCTCCCCGGCTATCCGACCATCCATAAACCAGAAAATGGCAAAAAGGTAAATTTTCGCACAGATCATCAAGAACTGGAGTTAGGTCGGCTGCTATAGTCATGACGTCAACAAAGTAAATGAATGACGCAACTAGAGTTCTAAAAGCAATTGAGTATATCGAAACGAATCTGAAAGAGCCGTTGAGTATTGGTGAAGTGGCCTGCCATGTCGGTATGTCGTTTTGGCATTTCCAAAGACTCTTTTCAGTGATGCTTAAGCAATCTGTGGCCACCTATATTCGCAATCGAAGAGTCCAGGAATCTATGGTTGAGTTAAAAGCTGGAAAACTTCGAGTGGTGGATATCGCTTTCGAATATCAATTCGCATCCCACGAAGTCTACACGCGCGTCTTCAAATCCTTGTTTGGCGTTCCACCAAGTCGACATCGAAGCATTCATAATCGGATAAAATATCCGAAGCTGACGTTGTCGCCTTCACTGAGAAACCTGAAAGTAGGAGGAAATATGAAACTAACGCCCGAAATACAAAACTGGGAAGCGAAAAAATTCGTTGGAATGGAGATCGATCAAGATGAGCTTCTCAAAGTGGAACTGCCCATCGCCAAGCTTTGGGATCGATTCCAAAAACAGGATACAAAAATCCCCCATAAACTTCCCAACAATTATGGGCTTTACACCCTTGGAGATGATTCAACGTCCCATGCCACTTACGTAGCTGCCACAGCTGTCAGCGATTTTGGAGTCCTTCCAGAAGGCTGCAAAGAGTTTGTAATCGAAGCAGGCCTTTTTGCCATTTTTGAATTCAATGGAGGCGTGGAGGCCTTACCCGAAGCCTCTCACTATATTTATAACGACTGGGTACCGGAATCTGAATACGAAATTCGCGATGGATTTGATATGGAAATCTATAGCAAGAAATATGACGAAAAAGGGATCATAAGGCTGGCCGTTCCCATCATGCAGAAAATTGAAGTGTAACCGATCTTTGGACTATGCTTTCCCGATCTCTCCAGCTTCTGCCTCAACCGATTGTTGCTCCAGGACCGGTGGAGTCTCCAGCCATTTCAAGTTGAAACGATAATGGAGGCAACTGTTCACCAGGTGGATAACACCATCCGGGGTCTGCAGAGTGTAGGTGTAGCCACCCGGCTCGGCATGTGTCTGGTCCATCCAGAAAAAATGGTGATGCCCACCGCCAAACATGCGGCGACGCGGACCTCCCGGAGTGATCAGCTTGCGAACAGGCCATGTTTCACCTTCATCATAGGAAACTGCGGCATAGAGCCCATAGCCCGTAAATTCGCGGCCGGCCGCGTCGAAAAAAGACCATCCCTTGAGGCTGACGGCAACAGGCATCTCCCCAGCCTCGGACGGGACCGGAGCGATCTTGCTATGCCCGGGCTGAGTCAGTTCACCGGTATAGGAAATAAACAAAATGGCTCCCTCCTTTAGTCTCAGCAGGGACGGCCGCTGGCCAAAACGTATCTTCGGAAACGGGCTCCGTGTATAGGTCCAACTCGCTCCACTGTCTCTCGATCGGCTGAAGATCAAGTTACCCTCGATCTCGGCTCGTCGGCCGATTCCCAGCAGAGAGCCATCTTTCAACGCAACCGCCACACCGTGTGGCCCGGCAATAGCGCCCGCCCTTTTGCCATCGCGTCCAAGGTTTTCCATCTGGTAAGCAATTCGGGTGACTTCTTCCCAGCTCTCACCCTCGTTCAGGCTGCGATAGAGGGCCGTCGCGCCACAGTTTTCAGTCTTTTCCAAATCAGTTTCCCAGTAGTCCGCAGGCTGATACACAGCGCCATCGAGCCCTCGAAACATGACCATGTGGGCCGGCTGTCCCGATCGCACATTTGGCAGGACCATCTTGGGCTGCTCCCAGGTTTGGCCGTTGTCTTCACTGAAACTGGCCATAACCGGCGCAGTGGACCAGTCGCCGGCTGGCGCGATATTATTTAACCAGATAAGACGTCCCTGTCCATTATTCCACAGGGATGAACTGCACAGCTCGCGATCTGCAGCCACGAAGAACCGAGACGGAGGGTCGTAAGTTTTCTTTCCGACGCGAAGACGCGCACCTAGAATAGCAGTCGAACGACATCCGTCGCGTGCCGCGCTCCACCAGATGGTAAAAATATCACCATTCGGACACCAAGCCGCTGTCGGACAATGATTGGTGGCATAAAAGGGCAATCGCGGCCGCATCTCCAATGGAGGCGGTTCAGCGAACGAGAGAATCTCGCCAAAATACGGCTGATTGGTTGGAGGGCCATTCGACCAGTCATGCGAATCCTGGCTGACCTCCTGTTGCCAGAGCCGTGGCTCTGAAGTAAGAGCTTTGCCTTCTGGAGGATCGGCACAGACTACGCGAAACCCGATGCGTTCATGCCGAAAATCAGCGACCGTGCTGCTCCTATTTCCGGAACGCATGAAGACCGGAGAATCCTGGTCACATCCACCCCGAACCACTTTTGTCAAACTTGACACATATCCGACGGGATCAGACACGTCTTCCTTCGGGTAATCACCGTATCCATCGAAACACCATTCCTCCACGTTTCCGTGCATGTCGTAGAGGCCCCATGCATTCGGTGGTGTCAATCCGACCCGCCGCGAAGTAGGCTGCAGAAAACCATCCGGTAGGTTATCTCCACTATGAAAGACCGTAGTGCTACCGGCACGACATGCATATTCCCACTCAGCTTCTGTGGGCAGGCGATAAGACCTTCCATCCCTTTCGCTCAGCCACTCGCAAAAAGCCATCGCATCGTGCCAACTGACGCAGCTCACCGCCGCATCATCCTCACTGTTCCAATCAGTGCGTGCATGTCCCGGATCAAACTGCTCATACTGCCTGTTGGTCACTTCAGTAGCGGACATCAGAAACCGCTTCGAGAGATTCACCCGATGGACAGGCGACTCATCCACTCCACCTCCGAATAAGTCGCCTGGTTGCAACTGTCCGCTGGGCAGTAGCCCACTGTCCGACCGGAGAACCCGCTCATGATATTCCTGCCAGCTCTCCCTGAACTCGGTCCCGCGAATGAACTGCCCGGCGGGAATTTGAACCATTTTCATACCAAGCAAATTGTCCATAGATCGATAAGAGTGATTGCATGACAAAATTCCAGAAAACTTCAAATTTGTTTATCACGCCCCGACAAAATTAATAAACACTCCTTTTCCGGCAAAAAATATTGGTGGACGGACAGAAAGCCTTCATCGATGATGAAACTTACCCCAGTCTCTTCCTTCTTTTTATGGGAACCATTCTCTCCTTTCTTTTTTTCACCAGTCTTGTCGGCTTCATCACTTATCTGCGGACCCACAACGATAATCTACATACTTCCAAAGGGTACTTCCTGGCAGGCAACAGTCTCAATGGCTGGGTCATTGCCGGTTCGCTCATGCTGACCAATCTGAGCGCCGCCAATTTCACCGGAATGACAGCCAATGTCTATGGCAGCAATCTCTCCCCCATTGCCTGGACAGTGACAGTTGTGCCACCACTCATTTACTTCTGTGCAGTTCTTCTGCCCACCTTTCTCAAGGGAGGTTTTACCACTATTCCCGAATTTCTGGAAAACCGGTTCAGTAAATCAACGCGACGACTGATCGCAGTCATGTTTCTTTTTGTTTATATCCTGAGTTCCATGCCGGCGGCTCTCTATGGTGGCGCCATTGCCATCAATCTGCTCTTCGATATATCCGGGTCCTTCGGCCTGAGCAATGAAACCGTCATTT
>JANQKU010000209.1 GCA_028280955.1 Opitutaceae bacterium | reverse complement strand
TCCTGGAAGATTCGAATCATCTTAGATATCTTACGCGATGTTCGTTTAGGAGCCCGCCGACTCTGGAAAAACAAACTCTTTAGTATCACCATCATTCTTACCCTCGGCCTCTGTATTGGTGCCAATTCAGCTATCTTTACTATATTCAATGCTCTGGTTCTCCGTCCTCTCCCCTTTCCGGAACCGGATAGATTAGTCGAAATTTACAATACTTTTCCGAAAATAGGAATAGACAAAGAAGACAGTGATATAGGTTTCTACAGTCAATATGCAAAAAAAGCAAAGTCTTTTGAAAACCTAGCTCTTTTTAATATTCACGATATATCTCTAGAAAACGAAGGAACCTTAAATCGTGTCACAGGTTCTTGGGCTACATTAAATTTTTTTGAAACTCTCAAAATCAAACCTTTTTTAGGTACTTTTTTTGATGAAAGACACGGTACGGATGAACCAAATTTATTCGTTATTTTAACGCATTCGTATTGGGTATCAAACTTCAATGCAGACCCAACTGTTCTAGGTAAAAAAATAAATATTGGCAGGCGAAAACATACCATTTGCGGCATTTCTCCACCTTCTTTGGCTGCAATAATGCCTGAAGTTGACATTGTCATTCTTCGAAGCTCAACCATCCATGACATTATGTATCTCCAAAGCATGTTGCTGAGACATGATCTCTACGATAAAAATAAAATACTTTTAGGTCGTCTAAAATCAGAGATCGATATTGCGGATGCTCAGATCGAAATCAATCGTATAGATCGTGAATATTATAAAAAATTTACACAGACGATGAAAGATCACATTAAAGTCGTCGGTCACAAATCTCAGATTACTCCTTTACAAAGCCTTTCTCCATACCAGTCAAAACAATCATTTATCCTTATTCAATTCAGCGCCCTATCTCTTCTCCTCATTGGTTTCATCACAATTTTCAATCTATTCAGAGCATATACTCATTTCCGAACACCTGAATTCATTACTCAAAAAAAATTAGGTGCGAATCCAAGAAAAATCACACAACAATCAATTATTGAAATGCTTTTATTGATTACATGTGGAGGGCCATTAAGTATCCTTTTTAGCGCTGGGGGAGTATATTTAACAAATAATCCAATATTCAATGTATTACCTCCAACATCTTTGGCTCAATTCATTAGAGACGCCTGTCAGTTTGCATTTTATCTTTTATTGATTGTTGGAGCTCTCATTAGTTTATTGTTAGTAGTGAGTATCCGTAAAATAATGACAGATCAGTTTTCGCATAGATCACGAAAACACTTTGATCGTTTACTTCGATTCATGCTCAATACTTTTTCAGTTATTCAAACTCAAATTTCAATAACACTTATTCTTTTGATTCTCGCGATTTCACTCATCACAAGCCTTGGAAAAATAATACATACCGACCTTGGTTTCGAACGAGAGAACCTTACAACATTCAATCTAAATTTACCAATTTCATCTTATAAAAGTTATGAAAGTATGGTTTCCTTTATCAAGAAAACCTTTGATTCAATCTCTCAAATACCCGGTATTGATTCCCTTTCAGTTACTTCTTTGGTACCTCACAATGACTATATTCAAGAAAGTCATCGCACTCAGAGCTTAATCGGCAAAAAAGAAACTCATGATGGTCTTCAACAGTTAGTTGTTTGGCCCAATGTATCACCTGGTTATTTTAATACCCTAGGTATACCCATTCTTGAAGGAAGAGATTTTAATGAAACTGATTCATTAGAAAATAGCCCTTTTTCCATCATAATCGACAAGACACTAGCTGAACGGTTTTTTCCAAATACATCTCCTATTGGGGAATCCCTTTGGATTATTGGTAATGAAGAAAAATATGGACGATGCAAAGTAATCGGCGTGGTGCAAGATACCACATTAAGACATTCTGAAACCAAGGAAAAGAAATTACACATCTATGCCTGTATCTTTCAAGTCCCTAGTAAATACTTCGGTTTTTTAATCAAAAGTAAAAAAACACAAAACAAGCTTCTTATGGAAATCAAGGAAGCTATTCACAAAATTGATCCACTCCTTACAGTCTACGGATGGCAAACATTGGATACGGTTATTGATAAGGGACTACATAACAGGAAAGCATTTACTTATCCTTTGATAATCTTTGCTAGTCTTGCCTCACTCATCTCAGCTATCGGAATTTTTGGCGTTCTCGCTTACAATGTTTCTCAACGAACAAAGGAAATCGGTATGCGTAGCGCTATTGGAGCAACACCATGGCAAATCCTCTCGTTAGTTCTCCGAGAAGGAATCATCAAAATTCTAATTGGACTTATCATCGGATTAATCAGCGCCTATTTTCTTGCTCCCCTACTGGAAGATTTTCTCTTTGAAACATCTCCCAGAGATCCATTAATCTTTTTTGGTGCTTCTCTCTTTCTTTTTCTGGTGGCTCTTACAGCCAGCTATTTGCCCGCCCGAAAAGCCACAAAACTCAATCCAGTAGAAGCTCTAAGGTACGAGTAGATAAGGTAAAACCCAGTGTGATGGCCATTTAATTTGAGATCAATTCTTGGAATAAGTTAAGAATCGGCTCAATTAAATGTTGACAATCTACATGAATTATTTTCCTTTCTCTACACTATCAGTTAATACGAAAAATATTTTAAATTTCACTGGATCATTTAGAGGGACCAACACCATCGGGAGAGGGGGGGGAAGCTTATCAGAACAACTCCATAAACATCTGACAGTTCTCCCATTTTTTCCGAATACTACGGATAGGTTTAGCAGGGGATTTTAAGGATAAATCCGACTACCAAATGGTCCATCCACCATCGACTGAGATGATCTGCCCTGTAATGTATGAAGCCGCATCTGACGCAAGAAAAGCAACCGTTCCTGCAATTTCAGAGGGCTGGCCCATTCGTCCCATAGGAACTTTTTCTTCCAGCCGCTTCATCATTTCGGGATTTTCTACCTGAACTTTTGGGTTTGGAAATGGCCCCGGCGCGACGCCATTCACTCGAATACCTTCTTTTGCCCATGTCACGGCCAAATAACGAATCATTTGCTCGATTCCTGCTTTCGCCACGCCGTATTCAATAGGATTGGGTTCTATCTGCCCAACATACATTCCCGGATCAGGGGCAACTTTTCCATACATCGATGAAAACATGATGATGCTACTGCCGTTGCTCATGATTTCTTTGGCTTTGCGTGCCAGAATAAATCCACTTGCGACATTTTTTGACAAAGAATCGGCAAAGGCATTCTTTGAGATCTCTTTTGCCGATTCTCCATGAGGTGCATAAGTCGCATTTACGAGAATATCGAGACGTCCGTAATCCGTTTGAATTTGCTCGATCAATTCATTAATCGCAATTTCTTCTCCGATGTCTACCGTCAGAACTCTACATTTCTTTCCAATTGATACTGGATACTGGGAAATCATTTTTTCCGCAGCTTTTATATTCACATCTGCAACGATAACGTCAGCTCCTTGTTTTGCCATACCATGGCATACTTCCTTCCCCAGGTAGCCTGCTCCACCAACAATTAAAGCGACACGATTTGATAGATCAAACATACAGCTTTTTCTACATACCCAACAAATTGCGTCAAGTTTGGCAAAAACGTTGCAAACACCCATGCGTCCAATCTCAAACATCCTCAAATGAGACAGGAAAACCCAACTTAGAGAAAGAATCCAAAATCAGCTATAAAAATGCGGTTCTCATTGCACTTCTCAAAGGCTTTTGATACTCAAAAGTTTAAAAACAATACATCTCATGACCGACTATAACGTTTATTTTGAAAAGGATGATATCGACAGCGCCCTCGTTTGTCTCAACACGTATGGTTATTGTGTTATCCGCAAAATGATCAACCAGGATTTGGTCAATGAATTAAAGGATTCCATTGATGAAAGTTTAGACTCAGAGCGAAATCTGCCTCCAGGTTCCAACCGATATCATATGGCATTTGCCGAAGTCAGTAAACCTCTCTGGAAATTGGCTGACCATGCTCCCTACATGAACTATGTCCACAAGGTCCACAAAACTCAGGATATTTGCCTTCATCGCTCTGCAGCTATTCTCAGAACAAAAGGAGAACCTATGGGAATGTGGCACACCGACCACAGAGGCATCGTGGAAAAGCCTCTTGTCCCAAATGATGTCCTCAATCGTTTTACCATGCCAAGTGGCAACTGGTTCTACCTGAACGGAAGTCACCCGGAAAGAAGTGGTATCGCTGTGATTGAAAAATCTCATCTTCCCGGTTGGCAAGGCCCCGAAGGCTTTGAACTGACACCCAGCCAAACTTCTTTTCGCCGCCAAGGAGATTCCTCTCCAGCTGGCTATCAGAAGATGGATGTTCCCGGTTGTATCCCGGTCATTTCCGATCCAGGCGACCTTATCTGTTTTGCAGCTTTAACTTATCATGCAAATATGGCAACGAATGAAAGGCGATATTCCTGTGGTATCAGTTTTCGACCCAAAACCGTTCAAATTAAGGCCCCATGGGAGTTGCCCGAATCGGCAAAGAAAATGAGCCATGAGCTGTCTGATCATTTTAAAACTTATATAGATGGCTACACCAGCTACGACGAAAACTGGAAAGCAGAAGCTTAATTTTTTGATCTTTGAAAGCTACTTACGAACAAAAAATCTGAAGTCTCGGTATTTCAAAACAGTTTTAAGACAGATCGAACAGTAGTCTCACTGGTATCTATTTCTGTCATTCCCAGTACCCTCATTATGACTCTGTTAGAATATGGTTAATAAATATTCGAAGCTCGTGTCCAAGTTGGCCCACTATATGCATAATGGCATTGTAAAACTACCAACTATTTGTTAGAGAATTCTGCTAGTCAGATAGCATTTCTGCGAAAGATATTACCAATGAAAAAACCATCTAAAACTGAGCCTAAATCACAATCCAAAATAACTTCAAAAAAAACACTGACCAAAAAAACAGCAAAAAAGGTCGCTAAAAAAGCATCTGCCAAAAAGAAGACAGAAAAGAAAACAAAAATCATCGCGAAAATAGACACTGGTTTTGGCAATGTTCTCACCATACGAGGGGAAGGGCCTGGATTGAACTGGGAACGAGGAGTTATTATGGACTGCGTGAAAGATGATGAATGGGAGTGGACAACCAAAAGCCCGACAGTCCCCTTCCCATGCAAATTCCTTGTCAACGACGAGATTTGGTCTACCGGTGAAGATTTCATAGCTGAACCCGGCAAAACAACGATTTTTGAACCTGAGTTTTAAGGTTTGCCACCTATAACTCAGGCAATTTATTTATTCGAACCAAGGGCTAACTACTTTCTTAATGGAGAGTAGGATTGTTTTTTTGGCTCTATTGACAAAGCCGCTCCTGGCCATGAACTTTTTGTCTAGTCAGGCCGCAATTTTCACTTACCGTAGGCAATTTCCATGCGAAACATATTTTTTAACGGACATCTCTTTCCTTGTACCTACCCTGCAGTGACCCTCATCAGTTCTTTTTCGCAACATAGAAAATAACTGAAAGTTTACCATACCCAGGCACAGTGAAAATTCTTCATCTAACCAACTACTATCCACCGCATGACGTAAGTGCGACGGAAAGCCAATGCTTCAAAGTAGTTAACCAGATGATGCGTAGGGGCCATAAAGTTCGTGTCCTTACGTCGACTCATCTCGAACCTGGAGTTCGAGCGCGGCAAGCAGGTGTCTCCAGGAGCCTCCATTTGGTCCATCCTTCCAAACAATCCGGCAAGGAAACTTCCCTGAAGCACTTGTATTCCTGCCAGAAGAACAACCATTTTCTGCTCGAAGCGATCATTAATGACTTTCACCCCGATGTAATCGTTGTATGGAATCTTATAGGCGTACCACGATCCATTCTCTGGTCTGCTATTTCCTCTGGAATACCCTGCGTTATTGCCGTTCACGATACATGGTTGATCCAACAGTTGAACAACGATATCTGGACAAACTGGTGGAAAAACTCATTACCTGCAAAACAAGCTTTTATCCGCTCCTTTCTAAAACTAAGTGGCCTTAGCCATATCATTAAAAAAAGATATCCAATAGAATCACTCAAAAGACTCGTTCCCGCCCTATCCTTCTTTTGTTCACGAGATCTCCAGCAAACAATTCACAATAGAGGATTTGCCTTTGCCAGAGGCGAAGTAATTCCTCACTGCATCAGCACAAGGGAAATCGCCATCAAACGATTTCGCAGCAATAAATTGGACAGACTCCTCGTCATTGATCCTCTAAACGAAGACCACGATCCGCTAACCGCAATCAAGGCCCTTTTAGAACTCCGAAATCGGGGGCAGACACGTTTTACTCTGGATATCTATGGTAATGGAGAGCGGTCCTACAAGAACCACTTACAGTCATTTATTCGTCAACACAGATTAGAGGGAAGCGTAAGAATTGGAAACATCCCAACCGTAAACCTCCCCATGCTGTTTCTTTCATATGATATTTTAATCTATCCAGCAAAGAAACCGGATCCTTTTCCAGATGCAATCGTCAAAGCAATGGCAGCCAAGCTCCCAATCATTAGCACCCATGAAGGAAGTTGCCGTGACATAATCCGAAATGGAGAAAACGCTCTTTCCTTTCGCAGAGAAAGTCCAGTTGAACTGGCAGATAATATACTGAAAGTCGCTCAGGATACTGATCTGGTTGAGCGTCTTACTTACACTGCTCACAGGGATTTCCGGATGAAATACTCGGTTGAGAGCGTGACTTCAAAAATCGAGCAGATCTTACATGCAGCTCGGAGACGTGCTCGTTTTCTCTAATTCTCGAAGCTATTTAATGTCCAGCTTAGAAAGCGCCTAATCCCATGTCGCACCTCATCCCCGACTGTCCTTTTCTACCAGACTTCAGCGAGGACATGAATTGGAAGACCTTGAATGACTTGGGAACAGATCGAACTATCCATTTCTATCAAAAGTGTTTGGAATACGGGCATTTCCTTTGGAAAAAAGGCTTGGCGGCACGATCAATCCTTTGCCTGGACAGAGCACTCGGTGCAAACCTCGGCGGCGAAGAAAAATTTTTAAAACAGTGGCCACTGCCCTACAAAGCAATCACCTGGATACTGGTAACAACTCCTCAGAATATTTTTCTCGGTAATCCACGCATTCACTTCCAACATTTGGCAGATCGTCTCGGAGAACCTCGCAAAGCACAAAGAAGCAATAGAGCCTGGGCTTGCTGGTATCTCAGCAGAATTGTGCTTCCAACACTTCCCGCAGATCCCAAACATAAAGTTCAGGAACCAACGGAAGAAGAAATCACTCAACAACTCACCATTGTAGGTATCCCAGGAGAAGTTCAAATATGGCAAGATGCTATCGCATATGCCACGGACTTGTCGAAAAAATCTAAAATTCTCTAAGTTGTCCTCCTAATTTACGAGTGAATTTCTGCATGTTCTCCGAATCAGAAGCTGTCATTTCAAAGCCAACCACATGCACTCGAGGCCTTTTCACTACATCACGGCTCAAACGGTCAATTGATCTACTCAATTTTTGATAAGAGATAACAGGATAGCTTGTCTTCCCATTCGACACAGTCCGGCGATTTAAGACACCATCGGTAACCAAAAAAATAACATCTGGCTCTAACTGAAAGGCAGATTCAAACGCGGCTTCATGGCCAAAATAAATCGAGGCAAAATTTACGGGAGGATTTCCCTTTAAATTTTCTCTCACCCAACTCGAAACAGATGCCTTATTTCTAGAGATCGCCGGTACCAAAAACTCTGAAAAGACCCTAACTCCCTGGCTAAACTGGACAATACCAAAGAGTGTGCCACTTTCGAGCCCCTTTATCATTTCAATGACTTCATCCTGAATTTTCTGAATTGAAACACCTCTTCGACTGGCTTTTCGCATAACCGATGCAGATGTATTAACAATGATGACAACTTTTTGGGCATTATCCTCTAAACCAAAAAAAGAAGCCGTTGAAGTGGCTGTGCTTAAATTTCCTAAACCCTGCATTAATCCACTATCACTCAAAAGAGCACTCGCATCCGAAGAGAGAAAATCAGTGGATTCAAATGGATCGTATTCGGAGTCTGATAACTCAGGCAATGGAGGTAACCCTGAAGATTGCAGACTATCAACCGTCAGTCGTTCCACCATTTTAGGTAAACCTACAGATTGCTGAAACTCTGATAAAGCGACCGCATGCTCCAGCTCACGCTGAGGTAAGTAGATAGATTTCTGCGCTTTAAACGAAGGTTCAGTCGCATCAAACGGGCGCATAACCACAACGAAAACTGTTAGCGCTAATAAAATAGCTTGAGCCAAAACTGCATAAAAAAGCGTCTCTCCACGAAACCCTTTTTTAACCATTGTCCCTCTCCACATATTGAAGAGTTATGTTGAAGAGAATCTGGGAAACTTGCGAATCAATTTTACCACAAAGAGATTATTTATTTTGTCTCTTTTCTCTCAACTTTTGCTGCCGGGCACGCTCCTCCATTCCGATCTCGAGCAAATCACTCACTAGCATTCGAGCTTCTGTCTCCTGCTCTTCCACTGTGAGTGGGCGGCCATACTCTTCTTCCAATGTAGGCGCTTTCTTACCATGATTGGTGGAAGATTTATACTTATTCCCATTAGCGGCAATTCTCAAGGTCAACGAAGCCAATTCCTGACCATACTTCACAACCACTGAATTATTCTTTGCATTGTAACTCACAACTTCAATGCCAGCCCTTGTTCCTCCAACCGGTATCCAATAGCTCTTTTTGTTTTTACCATCATGAATACTGATTAAAGTTTCCTTTCCCAAAATCGTGACACCAGCAATCTCGAGATGACTCAATGAAGTGACCACAGTTGCTTCTCCATTCGAGGCTCCGGACTTAGGTATAAACGGAGTCGATTGAGGCACTCCACTCCAGGCAAACAAGGGAGAGATAACTGTGATGAATAATAAAACTGTGAATCTAATCTTAGACACTAATAAGGTAAATCGACACTAATCATACTATCAAAAGAAAAAAAAGAAAGACAAGGGGGTCACAAATTTGTGACCCCTTTGAGTATTTTTACTCAGCTTCGCTGAGTATTGCTTAATTTATACTCTTGTTTATTATCGAACAAGAAACGTCTCAACCAAGGCAACACCCGGCTCTCCATCCGCTATCACCGTATAAACACCAGGCTCAATCGTTACCAACATGGCCGCATCAGTTGATCCGGCGGTTAAAGGAGGAGCACCTACTTGTTTAGCTGCCGCAGCCAATACAATGGCTTCATTCTCATCAGCACTCCAATTATCATTTGAAATGATAGGTGTATTCACACCTGCACGAAAGAGAGCAATGGAAGGATCTGGAGAAACCCCAACAACACCTTGATTTTCGAGTTCTGGCCCCAGTCCGCGAATCAGGATAGTCTGAGGTTCATCCCCTGTTAAAACAAATCCGGCAATCTGAACTTCCTCACCAGTACCAATGTTTGCTCTGTTTGAGGTAGCCACCATAGGTACTTTACTAATCGATGAACTCTCTGTTGGCAGGTATCCGTCCTGAGAGAGTTTTGTCCATCCGTCCAGCCAGTTAGTATCAGCGCTGAAGGCGCCTTTATAAGTGGTTTGAACGAAGAAACCATCATCCGGAACAGTTGCCGCACCGCTCAATGCAGCACCGGTAATCGGACGTGGGTCAAGACCCCCATCAGTCGTCCGGCTGATTCCACCCAAAAGAGGGTCAGTGATAAGATTATTCTTAGCAGCATCTGTCCAGAATCCAGAAGCATCGATATCTCCATCTGTCAGCCCGGCAGCATTATTGTTAGCTCCAATATGACTCCACCAGATGTTGTTTGAAAAATCGACATCCCCTGCATCAAATCGATCCTGATTATCCGCTTCAATGTTGAGCATCTTGGCATAATCCGTGAAGATCGAGTTGTAATACTTTGCGATCGCGTTATCGCGGATATTTAAAGCTGTATTGTCGGCACCAGCATCTCCGATACCAATGAAAGTCGCATTGAAAACGGTTGTTCCTCCGATAGGTGTCGCATCTGCCGGACTGGTCGAGCCGTCATGTTCACCTCCCTTATCTCCTCGGTCAGATGTAATATCTGTCTGAAGAACAAACCAAAACTGACCGCGACCGCGCCATCCCTGGTCATAGTCAAAGCCATCATCGTTACCGAAAACGGCTGCGGCATATTTCACATCAACTGTACCACCAAACCACTCAATGCCATCATCCTTATTGGCAAATACTTCAATATATTCGATGGTTGTTCCACTGCCAACACCTCCAAGAGTCAATCCATTGATTTCGTTGGCAGTTCCAATGACTGCTCCACCATGACGAATGGATACATAACGCAAAACCCCGGAATTATCCGCATCATCAGTCCCACCAAAAGTAATAAATGGCAGATCACCTGCAGCAAGATCAAATCCTTCAACCTGATCTTCAACCGGATTAGAAAGGGCACCTCCATCACTTCGCGAGTTAATCACGGCATTACCGAGAATAACCACCCCACCCCATAAAGCGGTGTCCGTAGGCCCAAGGTTTCCGTTAAGGTTGTCAAGTTCTGACGTAAAAATGATGGGTTCATTTTTTGTTCCACTGGCATGGATTTTAGCGCCACGGGTGATAACCAAGGCAGCAGCCCCTGCACCAGAGGATTCGACAGCTTTGATTACTGTACCGGGTTCAATCGTCAGGACAGTCGGCGAAGCAGCTCCACTAGGAGTGATAACGAATGTATAACCATCTAAGATATACTCATTATCCGCCGTCCAGGTTGTACTATCCGTAATCTGAGATGGTACGTTTATCGTCGCACCATATGCCAGACTCGATAAAGCTGCAAAAGATGCAACTATCAGACTTCTTAATTTCATTATGTTTTTCGTTTCTTGTTTTGTTATTTTTGTTTAAATGAAACCACTCATTCAAACATGTAGGAGAGACCTATGCTAAAGGACCGACCTCTGTTATAGCTCTCATAAATTAGTTCCTGCCCATGGAAATCAATTGTCTTCTTTTTATCTGGATCCAATAGATTCCGAGCATTCAAATTGAGGGTCCATCTATTGCCGATTCTTTGAGAAAAAATCAGATTTAAAAGAGGAGCTGGCTGTTCGTAGACGTCGGGCAACGCACCATCTGTCACTAACGAAAGGCGTTCGCCTGCCACATTAAAGGAGAGTGTTAGGGATGTTCCCGTACCCGAATTCGAATACGTTGTATCAAAATTAACTAAATAAGGAGATTGCCCCAGCAAATCTCTAGTATCCGCTGCATCAGGATCCAATAGTCTGATTGATTCCAGTTCAGGTGCCGGAATCGATACCTGTGATTCAATCAAAGAAAAATTCGCTCCAATGGAAAAATTCTCCAATCGAGGTGAAAGAAATTCAAGGCTACGCCGAAACTCAAATTCCATTCCATAAACTTCACCTTCTTCCACATTTTGAGGCGTGATACTCCCCGTTCTCGGAACGATTAAAACCTCAATGGGATCGAACATGTATTTATAAAACAGACCAACTGCGATAACATCTCCAGGATTTGGATACCATTCCCAGCGAAAATCAAAATTGTCGATGTTTGTTAATTCAAGAGCAGCATTTCCTGTATAAACTTCGTTGATGAACACATCTTCAATTCGGATTTCGGCTAATTCGCGATAAGTTGGCCTGGCAATAGTCCACCCATAGGCGGCTCGAAGGTTCGAATTTTCACTCAATCGATAAACAAAATTTATCGCTGGGAGATAACTGGTTTCATCAATGAGTCCGTCAGCTGGATTGCGAATAGCATCCTTTGCCGGGATCGTTTCCATTTCAGTTTTTTCCACGCGTAAACCGGCTATCATTTGAAGTTTTTTTGTTAAATGATAGTCCACCATCCCGTAGACAGCCGCTATTGTTTGGCTGCCTGTGTAATTATTTAAAGAGGTCGATTCTGTTATCGTGTTACCCCACACAATTTCGTTTCCATTTATGGATACAATACCAACCGGATTAGGATAAGCCTCCAATTCTTCTTGGGTTTGCACAGTTGCCTTACTCCAGAAAAAACGACGTTCAGAGTAATCCCTATCCGTTGAAGTGTAAGCACCTCCAAATTTGACAGATGCTTCTTCATCTCTCCAAAGAGAAAAAGGAACAGTCACATCGACACCTACTTCAGAAATATCTTCCTGCATCTCTCTGAAAAAACGATTTGGACTGACTCCGGCGTTATTATCGAACTGTTCAAAATCAAAATCATAAAGGGCTGATAATGTTCGATAATCCGGTTGATCCTGAGAACTCGTTCCACCAGAAACTCTCCATTCAACTTTTGTATTATTCCAATCAGGAAAAAGACTTTCTCCCGAAAGCTGCAAAGACCCTATCCCACGCTCGGTGTATAACAGGTCATAGACTTGATAAAGAAGTCCGGTATAATTACCTCTTTCCTCTCCTATACCTCGTTTGACAGTATCATCTGCCGACTGATTATAAAAAGCATCCAGTGCAAACTGATGATTAGCAGATGGTTGAAAAGCAATTTTAGAGAAAACCCCCAAGTTCACGCTCTGTGTACTGGAGGTAACACCAAATTTAGGTTCTTCGCCTGATGGACCCAAGATAGTTGAACCCCCAGTGACAAAACTGTAATCTTCCGCATTGGGGCTGAAAGAGAGCCGAGTTTCCACCGTATCTGCTCCCTGCAACAAATAGCGACTACTTGCTCCATTGGAATAGTGAGAAGAATCACGATCATAAGTCAGACTAAAAACATAACCAAACAAACGATCCCCCTCCTCCGATAAATGGATCGAGTCCCCAACTGCTACAGAAAAGCCTATATTGGGATCAGCCGAATTCGCAGTCGGAAAATACGTTCGATTATCAAACAAATTGGAGACACGAGCCAGTTCTTGAGCTGGACCAAAATCACCATCACGAGCGGCTAATCGAGCTTGCGATTGGCTCGGTATATCGTCGGGTATTCCATCGGGTAGCCCCCGCGACCCATCATCAAAACCCAACCAATCATTTTTCCCTCCCGGCACCGTCAGGATATCTTCCCCCGTTGCATTTGTATTGTAACTCGAAGAAGCTGAAAAGGAGAGGAAGTAGTGCTCAGGAAATGATTTTGTTTTTACATTCACATTTCCACCCGAAAAACCACCTGGAAGATCCGGCGTAAACGATTTGGAAACCGTAATACTTTCAATCAAACTACTCGGAAACTGGTCCATCTGAACAACCCGTTTATCTGGATCAGATGTCGGGACCGTTGATTTATTAAGCGTGGTATTTGTGTAGCGATCTCCCATTCCTCTCACTAGCACAAATTTGTCATCTACCACTGAAGCTCCAGTAATTTTTGATAAAGCTTCCGCCGCATCACCTATGCCAAGCGTGCTAAATGAATCTGCTCCGATAGAATTGGTTACGGTACTGAGTTCTCTCCGCTCTTTCAGTAGTCCCAAAGCGCCATCCATGGTCACCTCCGAGACAACAGTGAACTCTGCTAATTTCACAACATCTCCTCCCACAGAGAGGTTTTCTTCTTCCTCCCTGTTATTATCAGGCAGCTTCTCTGCCCCGACATTGGAATCACTAATGACGTCACTTTTAGCTCCCTTTTCCGACAATCTAACGTCGGCCCTGGTATATCCTTCATTCTTAACCTCAATCGTTATCTCGGAAGAGGGTTTGTAGCCATCGCTAGTGACAACTACCACATAAGACCCTGCCGGAAGATTCTTTATATAAAAAAGCCCCTGAGCATCTGTTTTAGCTGAAATATCAGTATTCTTTAAGATAACTGCTGCCTCAGGAATATATTCACCCGTTTGGAAAGAACTTATCTTTCCAATGACAACACCATTTGGAACTGAATCAGCAACTTCTTCAGCAAACGAAATGCTCCCGTAAAGAACCACTAAAGTGGCAACAACAGATAAGCCTATAACACGAATAAATGATAACATTACTCGCCAAAGCTATGAGATCTAAAAATTTGTAATCAACTTAAAAACAGTAACTTACATAATTCTAATAACTCCTTAACCCAGGATTAACATTAGGCTGTCTGCCATTGATTTTCAGTAATTTATGAGTCTCTTTTTTCTATAAATAATCTTTAAATACTTCCTCCAAGATCATTTAGATTTTCTTTCTCCAAAGACGTCATGGGATAAGATTCTTTTTCTACAAAAGAAAAAAACCACGAAAAATCGTGGTTTTAAAAAAATGGCGGGATGGACGGGACTCGAACCCGCGGCCTCCTGCGTGACAGGCAGGCGCTCTAACCAACTGAGCTACCACCCCTAAAAAAAGGGAAGGGGTGTTTAGAATCCGACAGAAAAGTTAAGTCAAGCGAAGAATAGGCTATTTATCCTATTGGTGATGGCAGGCTTAAAAAATTAAAAGTAAATTCGTGCATGTTTGAGTCTTTTTTCCAACTCACTGGAAAGAATTGAAATCAGCTACCCAATTTTACGCAACCATTTCAAAAGAGGCTTGAGTTTTGAATTGTAACTCTTGTTCCAACCTCAGATTTAATTAAGGAAAATGTCGAAGCCTCTCTCCATCGGAATCTACATTTGTAGCTTACTGTTTCTCTTTGGATTTCTTTTCTGGCCGATCGGGCAAATCCTCAAAGGAGGTTTTTATGATGCCGATGGACATTTTACCCTTCTTTACCTCGGAGAGGTATTTCGAAACAAAATCTACCTTGAAGGCCTCTTCAATTCTTTCCTTCTAGCCGTCTTCTCTACCCTCTTGACCTTTGTCATCGCCATTCCTCTAGCCTTCCTCTCCAGTCGTTTTTCCTTCTGGGGTAAACAACTCCTTTCTTCCCTGATCTTAGTTCCTCTCATTCTTCCCCCTTTTGTGGGAGCCATCGGTCTCCGGCAAATATTCGGGCAATATGGAGCTCTCAATGCCATACTGGCAGAATTCGGCCTCTTAACCCAAGGCGCTACCATCGACTGGCTAGGCAGCAATCAGTTTCTGGGAATCGTTATCTTAAATGCCCTTCACCTATATCCTATTTTATACCTTAATGCCGTTG
>JANQKU010000188.1 GCA_028280955.1 Opitutaceae bacterium | reverse complement strand
ACGTTTTTGTAACGGAAAAATTGGAAGTCCGAGCCTCTGGAGAAACTTCTGTCCGCTATAAAGGAAACCCTACGATTGAAATTGAAGGCAGCGGTAACTCCAAGGTTCAACCCTACGAAGGATAATCATTTTAATTTTAAACACTATACGGTAGCATCATACGACAATGAAGTTTTGAGAGTAGAATCTTAATAGTAGCAGTTTCTTAGAGTTGCCCACTCCGCCAAAAACCTTTTTTCTCCGCTTCCTGGAATCACAATGGTCGGTAACGCAACAGCAACAAAGCGGGCATCTCTTCACACCTTGGGATGCCGGCTTAATCAATCGGAAACTCTTCATATTCGGCATCAACTCGAAGCCAAAGGGTATAACATCGTCCCCTTTGGAGAGCCGGCTGATCTTGCTATTATCAATACCTGCACCGTCACAAATCTGGCAGATGCAAAATGTCGTCAATCCATTCGGTCTTTCACTCGTAAGAACCCTCACGCTTTTACGGCTGTAGTGGGCTGTTATTCCCAAAGTGGCGCTTCTACTATCGCGGAGATTCCGGGAGTTGATCTTATCATTGGTAATCAGGAAAAGCTCAGCGTTCTCGACTATATAGGTCAGGAAAAAAACAAAAAGCCTGTCATTATCCGCGAACGGATCAACAAAGACGATTTCTCTATCCATTTTGTCGGGGATGTTCCCTTTGATAAACGAGCCAATCTCAAGGTACAGGACGGTTGCGATTTTATGTGCAGTTTCTGCATTATCCCTTTTGTCCGTGGACGTAGTCGAACACGTGAAATGGACAATCTATTAAACGAAGCCAGGGCATTAGTAAAGCGAGGCGTCCGGGAGTTGGTTTTGACCGGTGTCAACATAGGGACCTATCTTTCCAGCAAGAGTGAAGATATTCTGGCTGTCATTGATAACCTCAACGACATTATCGGTCTCGATCGTATCCGTATCAGTAGTATCGAACCGACAACCATTCCCGAAAGCCTCTTTGATCGCATGATCGATTCGGATCATGCTCTTCTGCCTTTTCTACACATTCCTCTCCAATCCGGTTGCGATCGCATTCTTGATGAAATGCGGCGAAAATATACAATTTCTGAATACTTGAATTTTATTTACCGTGCCCATGAGGCAGTGCCCGACCTCTATCTTGGGACCGACATTATGGTGGGTTTCCCAGGAGAGTCTCTTGATGAATTTGACGAAACCTGCCGAGTCTTCCTGGAGAACCCCTTCGATTTCTGCCATGTCTTCCCCTATTCAGAGAGAGATGGCACCTTAGCCGCACGCAGAGAAGATCAAATACCACAAAAAGAGAGGGCTCGACGTAGCGCCCACCTTCGTCGATTGGCTTCCAGCAAACGATATGATCACTATGCCGACTATCTCGGGAAAACGATGCCGGTCCTTTTTGAAGATCCGAAGGGAGACACCTGGCCCGGCTATACCGATAATTATATCCGTGTTGTCATCAAAGCAGCTCAAGCCACAAACCAATATCTGGCCAATCGAATGGGCTCCGTTCGCTTAAATGCAATCAGTGCCGATTTTGTTGCAGGAGAACTTTTGGAAATACTCGACTAGAATCCTGACTAAGAAAGAGCCTCGGCGTTTTTTTGTTTCTTTTCTTCTCGATATAACAAGAAGAACCCGACAAAGGCAAATCCGAGACAGAGGAGGACAAACCAATCACCATGTTTAACGTAAAAGGATTCCCGCCCGACCCAACGTTGATCTCGCGTTAACTCATAGACCGTTCCGCCTCTAGCATAAATACTGCCCTCTCCATCCACATATGTATTCCGGATAACGCCAAATTCATCAATCCACCCGCTCCAGCCTCCATTGCCCACTCGCAGGACCACTCTACGTGTCTCCACCGCCCGAAGAACAGAGTGTGCCGCATGTTGATAAGCAGACCCCCCTTCTCCATACCACGCATTGTTGGTAGCCACATACAAAAGCCCCGCTCCTTCTTCCACTGACTGACGGGCATGAGAAGGGAAAACATCCTCAAAACAAATCAAAGAGCCCACTTCGACTCTAAAACTGGGTAATGACAGAGGTAAAAGAGAGGGTGATTCTCCAGGAATAAAATCACCGCCTATCGGGACAAACTTAGCAACCCAGGGAAAAAATCGACGCAACGGAACGTATTCACCAAACGGAACAAGATGCCGTTTCCGGTAGTATTCTGAATAAAGTCCCAGCTTCGGATCAACCATAGTCACTGCATTATACCATTCTTCCTCTTGCTCGTTTCCTCCTTCGATCGCAATTGCCCCCAAAAAGAGTGTAACATCTAATTTAGAAACCAAGTCCTCAATCCATTCTTCAACCTCTGGATCCCCTTTCACCGCATAAGGTGTAACTGCTTCAGGCCAGAACATGACATCAGGTTCCAGCGCTTTCAGGCTTAGAGTCGTTCGTTCAAGGATATCTATAATCTCAAGCGCATGAGCCGGATCCCATTTCGCCTCTTGCGGTATATAGGGTTGCATAATCCCAGCTCTCATCAGTTCTTTTCGTTCCTGCCCAACTGTCTTCCGATAAAGCCCAAAGGACACAAAAAAGACAAGGACCAGAGCTAAGTAAAATTCCGGACAAAATCGCCCTTTTTTCTCCCTGTAAAAACGATACATTCGCTGCATGTAGGACGTTATAGCTAAATTAAAAAAAATAAGCGCAAACGAAACAGACCAAGCTCCCGCATAAGATGCACTTTGCAGCATTAGTGGTCTCTCCCACTGGCTAGCGGCTAAAGGCAGCCATAAAAATCCAGTCAGGAAATGACCTCTGGTATATTCCAATAAAACCCATAATCCGGCCAAGGCAAAGATTCCTAGCAATCGGACACCCATCGCTCGGTCAACCATTCGGGGAAGAGCCCATCGAACCGCTGCAAACCACCCAGCATAGTAAAGAGCCAAATAAAAGGCCAAAAAGAGCATTCCTCCTATGGTCACATGTCGTAACCAAAAAATAAGGACAACCCAACTCAAAAACCCAGCCAAAAAGACTGTCCCAAGAAACAGGCGCTGGGGAGGAAGCGCATAGCACCACAATAAAAAAGGAATGGCAAAAACATAAGCTGCTTCGGGAAGATCAAAAGGAGGAAACGAGACCACCAGAAGAACCACAGAAATCACAAACGTAGCCGCAGCCTTCACAAGATCTCCTCTTTTCCACTGAGAAGCTTCCTCTTTCAACGCAGCCATTTGAGAAGAAATCATCTCTTTGAAAATCAATCAAATAATTGAAAAAACACCGTTACCCAAGTGTTCAACGGATTCATCTCCCACAGCAATGTTTGTATTTTTTTCCACTACCACAGGGACATTTTTCATTTCGACCCACCTTGGGAAGGTCTCGCCTCACCGTAACATTAGGAAGTTTAATTTTTTCTTCTCCGGATGTTTTCGCAGCAGCGGAACTTTCTGATCCAGGACCTTCTGCTTTGGCATTTTGAGCCAACATCGATTTAACATTTTCCAGCGCAACAACATTTGTCGCTGAGCGGAACAGGCTGGTACAAATTTGCAGCCTGATATTATTCATCAATTCCTCGAAATAGGTAAAGGCTTCTCCTTTGTATTCAACCAAAGGATCTTTTTGCCCATAGCTTCGCAGGCCGACACTTTGCCGTAAATCTTCCATTTCAGTAAGATGCTCCTGCCAGTGATTATCCACTGCATTAATAACAACATACTGCTCCAAATGAGTCAGGGCTTCCTTGTTCTCGGCAGATTCTTTCAAACTGTAAGCCTCTTTAATCTGCCCAAGGATCAGGGCAACCGCCTCTTCCAATGATTTACCTTCAAGTAATTCCTTCTTGAAAGAAATCGGAAAATGAGAATTCAACCATCCAACAAAACCATCTGTAGCCATCGTTTCCATTTCAGTTTTGCTCCCCTGTCCCAAAGACTCCAGTCGTTCCGAAATCTCCTCCTCAATCATTTCAAAGATCAAGTTCTTCGGCTCATCACTATGAAGCGCTTCATTACGGATTTCGTAGATAATTTCCCTCTGTTTATTTAAAACGTTGTCGTACTCCAATAATCGTTTCCGTATCGAATAATTCTGCTGTTCGACTTTTTTCTGCGCTGATTCTATTGATCGATTCAGCAGAGGGTGTTGCATCTCTTCATCGTCACTCATCGATTTTTCCATCAGACGTGACAATGGACCTGCGGAGGCAAACAAGCGCATCAAATCATCTTCCAAAGAGATGAAAAACTTAGTCAATCCGGGGTCTCCCTGTCGCGAACAACGGCCTCGTAACTGCCGATCAATACGACGAGATTCATGGCGCTCTGTTCCGATCACAAATAAACCACCTATTTCTCTGACTCCTTCACCCAGTTTAATATCCGTTCCACGGCCAGCCATATTCGTCGCAATGGTGACGGCCCCTCTCAACCCGGCTCGGGTAATGATTTCTGCTTCCTGCTCGTGAAATTTCGCATTCAACACAGAATGAGGGATCTTCGCTCGGCGTAACATACGGCTAAAGACTTCAGACGCTTCCACCGAGACAGTACCAACCAAAACAGGTTGTCCACGCTTATGCGCTTCTTCCAGATCTTGAATAACCGCGTTGTACTTTGCCCGACGGGTTTTGTAGATCACATCATTGAGATCTTCCCGAATACAGGGCTTATTGGTTGGAATCACAACAACTTTTAACTTGTAGATATCAAAAAATTCCGTCGCTTCCGTTTCAGCGGTACC
>JANQKU010000187.1 GCA_028280955.1 Opitutaceae bacterium | reverse complement strand
AGCAATCGCAATGATTTCGCCTCCTTCGGCATAACGTCTAAAACGGAAAAAAAAATGGATCGCTCTAATTTTGATCTCCTTTACATAAAGATGAATCTCCACTTCTTCTCCAAATCGAAGAGGATGATGATACTCGCATTTTGCACGAACACGAGGCCAGCCATAGATCTGGTTTTCCGTACGATCAATCAGAGTTAAACCCAGGGATCGAAAAAATTCTGTCTCCACCGCTTCCATATACCGGAAGAAATTGGAAAAGTGCATAATACCGGCCATATCGGTCTCCGCGAACTCAACTCGTCGCTTGATTTTGTATTCACTTTCCATCTTATCTTCGTTAATTCAGTTTATCTTTCCGCAAAATTGTTTAGGCAATCGCTACGATCTGCCCGGATTCAGCCGACTGATAAATCGCTTCAACGATCTGGACAGCATTTCGTCCTTCAGTTCCGGATACAGAAGGTTGTCGATTTTCTCTGATCGCTGCCACTAAATCAGTTACTTGCAGACGATGACCCTCCGAGGTAATCGCCTTCGGGTCGGCAAAGCCACTTTTCAAAGTGAGGGAATGCTCTCCCTTTCGCACGGCTTCATCGTCCGGATGTTCATCATCAAACTCCCATGTTATGATACGATCATCTTCCAGCACAATCGTTCCCTTATCCCCACTGATCTCGATCCTTTTGGCTGCTCCCGGCTTGCATGAAGTCGCCGCTTCAATCGACCCCAAAGCACCTGATGCAAATTGCAGATTGGCCACCAATGTATCCTCAGCCTCAATCGAATGCACCAGAGCATCTGAAAAAGCGCTCACCTTAGTCGGCATTCCCACCAACCATTGCAGAAGATCCACACCGTGAATTGCTTGGTTAATCAATGCTCCTCCTCCATCTAAAGCTTTTGTCCCGTGCCAGCCACCAACGGGATAATAGTCAGCATCACGCCACCATTTCACATAAGCACTACAAAGCGTCAAACGCCCCAATCTTCCCCCGTCAATCGCCTCTTTCACCTTCTGTGCACCAGTGCCAAACCGACTTTGAAAAATAGCGCCAAGGATGCGGTCATTTTTCCGCGCAGAAGCAATTATCTGATCAACCCGTTCCACGGAAATTTCTAACGGTTTTTCGCAAAGGACATGCTTGCCTGCTTCAAAAGCGGCAAGAGCGACTTCTCCATGAGCCCCACTCGGTGTCGTAACACAAACCACATCCACCTCATCCCTCGTCAACAGATCATCCAGTGAACTGACAAATTCACATTGATACTTTTTGGCAAACTCTCGGCCTCTTTCTTTTGAACGATTGGTAACCAAAAGCAATTCAGCTCCCTCTGTTTCAGTAATGGCGTTCGCATGGTTTACAGCGATCGCTCCCGTTCCTACAATGGCAAATTTGATTGGTTTCAACGTCATCAGTATAGTCTATCTCCTAAGTATCATCCATCACCTGTTATGACCTGTCGATTGGAAAGATCTATTGGTGACTGTCAAAAATCTGCTCAAAAAATTTCCAAAAGACAACGAACAACTCTCGACTTCTCATTTACCTGCTGTACTCTCTTTTTCTTGCCCAAATAACACAGGGTTATTTATGGGCTGTATAGAAGTTTACCTCATGAAACCCAAAAAAATTGTTGATACTCACCAACATTGCAATTGGCACCACCGCAATATTGACGGACTGGTCAAAGATATGGATGAGCATGATATCCAGTATGCCTGGCTCCTCACTTGGTATACCGATCCTCAGGATGTCGTTGTCATCAACGGCTTGGGTACTCTCAATCCGGCAAATATCAGAGTTGATGGAACACAGGAAGGAATCACCTTAAACGATATTCTGGCGGCCAAAGCAGCCTATCCGGAGCGATTTATCGTCGGCTATTGCCCTAGGCCTGAATGGATAGATGGACCCAAGTTTCTGGAAGCTGCTTATCACATGCACGGCGCTCGAGTATGCGGCGAATGGAAATTTCGCAGCCTGATTGATGATGCACGTTCACTGGAAATATTTCGCATGGCAGGTTCTCTCAACATGCCGGTCGTTCTCCACCTAGATGTTCCCTATCTTCTGTCAGATGAAGGAAAAAGAACCTATCAACCCACTTGGTATGGCGGAACAATTGAGAATCTGGAACGTGCTTTAAGAGAATGCCCTGAAACCAATTTCATTGGGCATGCTCCAGGTTTCTGGCGGGAAATTTCAGGTGACGCGGCAACAGATGGCCAACATTATCCCAATGGACCTGTCACGGAAAATGGAAGGCTCTACGACCTCTTTGATAACAATCCAAATCTTTATGCCGACCTCTCTGCCGGTTCCGGATTGACCACCTTAAGACGTGATCCTCAACATGCCCTTACCTTTTTAAACCAATTCTTCGATCGTCTCCTTTTTGGACGTGATTACTACAAGCAGGATCTTCACACCTTCCTGCAAACCTTAGACCTTTCTCAAGAAGTCTTAGACAAAGTTTATTTCCAAAACGCAGAAAAACTCATCCCGGCACCAGCCGAAGACGCAACTCAACATAGCAAACCAATACTGACATTATGAATACCTCTGTTGAAACAAAAACATCCTCTCCCTTGGCTTTCTTTGGTGGCCCCAAAGCGATCCAATCTGACCCCAAAGACCTACACAACTGGCCGATCATTACGGAAGAAGACGAAAAAGCCGTTCTGGAATCGCTTCGTGCCGGCAATATGTCTGACTGGGATATCACAGTTGAATTTGAAAAAGAATTCGCCGCCTGGCAGGGAACCAAGCATGCACTCACTTATACAAACGGGACTGCAGCTATTTTAGCGACTCTCTTCGGCTTCAATCTATCGGCCGGTGACGAAGTCATTGTTCCCAGCATGACCTATTGGGCCAGCGCTCTACCAGCGCTTTCTCTCGGACTCGTTCCGGTCCTGGCAGACATCGAAGCCGATTCTCTTTGCCTGGATCCTGATTCTTTTGAAACCCATATCACTGAGCATACAAAAGCAGTCGTTGTCGTGCACACTATGGGACACCCTGCTGACATGGATCGTATCATGGCTATTGCCAATAAACACGATCTCAAAGTCCTAGAAGATGTCTCTCATGCACAGGGAGGACTCTACAAAGGCAAAAAATTAGGCACAATGGGGCATGCCGGAGCAGCTTCACTCATGAGTGGGAAATCCCTTGTCGCCGGAGAAGCCGGCGTTCTCTGGACCAACGATCAGGAAATATACGACAGAGCTGTCGCCTGGGGACATTACAATCGTTTCACACCCGACATCACCACAGAAAATCTCCGCCATCTGGCAGGTTTACCCATCGGTGGAGTTAAAGGCCGTCTGGTTCAGTTAGCTTCAGCCCTCGGAAGAACGCAATTGAGACATTACGACGAACGTTGTGAGGAAATACGCAAATCGACTAATTACTTTTGGGATCTGCTAGAAGGTGTCCCCGGTCTTCGAGCCCACCGCATTCAAACCGAAAACAGCAACATGGCGGGATGGTATGCAGCTCACGGGCACTATCGTACGGAAGAACTGGAAGGACTGTCTCTCACACGTTTTGCAGAAGCCGTTAAAGCTGAAGGCGGTTATATTATCCCTGGCTGCAACCTGCCTCTTCACCTCCATCCTCTCTTGACTGAAACCGATATCTATGGCCACGGCAGTCCTACCCGCCAATTCTTTGCCCGAAGAGATGTCACTCAGCCCAAAGGCTCTCTGCCTGTCAGTGAAACCATCGGAGCTAAAGTTTATAACATTCCTCGACTCATTCGTTTTTACCCGGAACTGATTGAAGAGCAGGCAGCCGCCTATCGGAAAGTAGCCGTAAATTATAAAGAACTTCTAGCTGATGATCCCGGAGACCCGGAAACCTTGGGAGCCTGGAGTCAAACCTTCGCTAAATAAGTTACCTTCCCGCCACCATGCCAAATCTAGCCATCATGACAAGTGTCTGCCCCGATTGGACACTGGATGAAATCATCGTAGCCATGAAAAAACACGGCTACACTGGGCTCGAACCTCGTATCGAATGGGACCACGCCTCCGGTATTGAAGTGTCATTATCTCCCGATAAACGAAAAGAATACCGGGACAAGATGGAATCGGAAGCACTCCAGTTCTGTGCTATCGCAACAGGAGTCCGAATGGCTGAACCAGACCTTCAAATAAGATCTCAGCATATTGAAACTCTCCGCCAGTCCATTGATCTGGCTGCCGATCTTGGAGCTCCCTACATTCGAACCTTCGGAGGCGAATACGATACCTCTGTTGAACTATCCCCTGTTATTGATTACGTCGTCGAAGGTTATCGTCAGGTGCTCGACTACGCCGACCAGCGTGATATCACTCTATTGATGGAAGTTCACGACGTCTGGTGCCACAGTGCTCCTGTCCGAACCGTCATCGAAAGAACCAACCACAAGCGTTTGGCTGCCCTCTGGGATATGATGCATCCCATGAGAAAACAGGAAACTCCTCTTGAAACCTTTACCAATCTCGGCCAACACACGCAGCACGTTCACATCCACGATGCGGTTTACACTGACGAAGGAAAATTAAAGATCACCCCTCTCGGTGAAGGCCTTTTTGATCCCACTGAACCCATACACCTTCTCCTGCAAACCGGTTATGACGGATACTACTCTATCGAAGTGATCCAACAAAGGGGTAAACAGGAAAACAGCGATGGTGTCATGCAGCAACATGCTGAAAAACTCCGTGAAATTATCGAACAATCTTAAAAGACTGTCTTAAAAATTTATCAGATACATGAATTCTTCACCTCTTACCCTGACAGGTATCGCCGACGAAGCCGGGAAAAACATCGAAAAACAAATCCAGGCCCATCAAGAACTTGGTTGGACCTCCATCGAACTTCGCCTCATCGATGATCTGAATGCCACCTGGAGCCTTCCGGATGATAAATTCCAGCAGGCCGCTGAAAAGATTGAAGAAGCTGGCCTCACCGTAACCGGTTTTGGATCGGCTATCGGGAATTGGAGCCGTTCCATTACAGACGATTTTGCCATCGACCTCAACGAACTCAAAATCGCCATTCCACGGATGCAACGCTTCGGTACAAAATGCATCCGTACCATGAGTTGGCTCGGCGACGACGTTGATGAATCCACTTGGAAAAAAGAAGCCATCCGGCGCTACAAAGAAATGGCTCAAATGGCAGAAGATGCCGGCATTTACCTCGCCCACGAAAACTGCACTGGCTGGGGAGGTTTAAGTGCTCAAAATATGAATACATTTATCGAAGAAATAGGCAGTGCGCACGTCGTCACCCTTTACGATATTGGCAATGTTGTGAGCCATGGCGATAACCCCTGGGATTTTTATCAAGAGCTCAACAAAGAATATATCGCCTACGTCCATATCAAAGATGCTCATAAGAACCCTGAAGGTGGCAACAGTTCACGTTTCACCTATCCGGGAGAAGGCGATGCCATGATCAAAGAAATCCTCCAGGATCTGCCTAAGGTAGGTTATCGTGGTGTCGTTTCTATCGAACCCCATATCGCCAGTGTCATCCATGAAGCTAAAGCTGACGAAAACCTGATGTACAACTCCTATCTCGAATAC
>JANQKU010000019.1 GCA_028280955.1 Opitutaceae bacterium | reverse complement strand
ATGGGCGATCGGATTGTTACGCCATCGATCTTCCAGCGTTTATGCGAAACTCATCGCGCTGGTGGGCGCGAAGCCGATCTCACGATGCTTACGGCAGAGTATGAACCACCCAAACACCGTGGAAAGGGTCGGGTTGTTCGTGGAGATCACGGCCGAGCCACTCGCATCGTAGAGCAACGGGACATCGATGCTATGCAGGATTCCTCTCGACGCCAATTAGAGGATATCACCGAAGGAAATTGTCCGCTCTATGTGATACGGGCTGCTGCTCTCTACGAACGCCTACGGGAGCTAACGAATGACAATGCGCAAAAACAGTATTACATAACCGACATTGTCGACGCCATTAACCATGAAGGTGGCGATATTCGAACCGTGACTGTTACGGTTGCCGATCCAGAGTATGATTTGCTCTGTTCGGACGTGACGCACCCAGAGGATCTCGCACTGTTGGAGAGTGTGGTGGCCTCTACTGGCCGCCTTCTATCTGTCGGATCTGACATTGCCTCAGCCGTACAAGCGATTAGTGCGGATCGCCCTGCAGTGCAAGTCGCTGCGATTGCCAGTCAATTAGCGGAACTTGCTGATACTGCAACGCGGGAAAAACTGGGGTTCCAACCCGACCAACCTGTGGCAATCGGCATCTCCGGCGGTCGGTTCAGAATCGCTTTCATGCATCCGGATATGGGGCGTTTTTTTGGTCCCGCCTGGCAAATGCCGATCGGCGCAGGTTCAGTCGATGGCGATGAACAGATTGTGTTGCTGACGCAGAGTGCAAGCGATCAAGAGATACATCTTTTTCCAACCAATCCACAGTATCGAGAAAGTGTGAACACGGTCTCGAGTGACACGGCTCAGATGTATCCCGGAGAAGATATCTCCGACTGGAATACTTACGAAGAATTTGGTACACGGATGAGCGAAAACCTGCTGCTCTCACTCGGTTATTTCAGCGACGAAGAATTACAGCATCGGCGCAACCGAGGTCAGCCCCTTCCACCTGTTTCGTTATGGAGCTCGAGTAATATGCGTCGGCCATTTTCACTTGTCGGCAACGCAATTGCTTCGTTGCGTACCTTGCGGAAAGGACGCCTGGGCGCACAAGTGCAGTTGCATCTCGGTCGCGATGGTTTTCAGGGACTGCGAATTGTGACAACAGGGAATGTCCCCATGGGTGGTTTCTCAAGTTCGTCTGCCGTTACGGTTGCGACCAAGAACGCAATCAATGCCTTGTTTGATCTCGGCATTCCGCCCGATCTTCTGGTGCACCTTGCCTGCCAGGCTGAGTATGGAACTGGCGTAAGGGCAGGGTCATTGGATCAGGCAACTGAGCAGAAAGGCCGTGCCGGATGTGGCACGCTGATTTCCTCTAATCCGCGGGATAATTTCCGGATCATAGGTACCTATCCCGTTCCGGCCGAGCGTTTTCAGGTTATCTTTCCCTATACAGTAGAACGCGATCGCGAAGCATGGAAATGGTCCTGGGGAGCCTACGCAGAGACCACCGCTCATGATCGGTTGACGACGGGAGAAATGCGAAAATTGACCGGCAAGGCTGCGGAGATCGCCGCTCTTATCATCCGGTTACCGCTCGAAACAGACTTGTTCAAAGTCATCGAGGAGGATTTGGTCACAGATGGTGTGCTGAGCCTGGAAAATCGAAGTTGGATCGCCTCCGTTCTCCACGAATTGCCTCTCCTCGTGACACGGGAGGAGCTCCGCCAACGATTGGCAGACAACCGTGCTTGGTATCTTTCCCAGTTAATTGAGACCACAGGCGTGGATGCACAGGTCGCTACCCAGAAAGCTGATGCCGCCTACGAGGGGCTTCTTAATGGGTGGCGCGATCCAGTGCTACGGCGAACGACATCAGACGGCACTATCGTGGAGGAGTCTGGAGTGCCACTTCGGGCGATCGTGGCCTACCTGTTTGCAGAGGTGGCCCGGAATTTTTATCTCATCCACCATCCGGAGGAGTGGATAGAGTCAGTTACCTGGTCTCAACGCGGTGACCGATCGGTCGACATCGATCCTGCAAAGCTGCCTCCTCGCGAAGCGCTGGAATCCGTCTTTGATTGGGAGCAAGATTTTGCTGGTCCTGATCTACTGGATTGCTGGCTCGAGCGCTATGGCGCTACCCCGTTTGACTATCAACGAGGTTTAGATGACGCTGCGTTGACTGCCGCGACACCACTGGATTTCCGACGGCTCGAAGGAGCTAGCTTCTTTCGAGGTCTGGCGCTGATTGACCTAGCTGAGGCCATGCTGAAACGGTCTTTTGGAAACGATGCTGTCGCAGTGCGCGTGAATGCAGCTGGGCAAGGTGATTTTTTTCAAGTACATATCGACCTCCAGAAGGTGGATGCCGATGCCGTAAAAAACTTTCTCAACGTGGCCTTTTATCAGCGTTTCGATTTAGTCCCCGAAATCGATTTTGTTGAAATCCATCCAGGTGGCGGTGCGGTGGGTGTTCGCCTAAATCGCTATGATCATCTCGATCAACTTGTGGCCAGTCTTCGCAGTAATTTGCCGGAGGTATATCGCTCTGCTGTATCGCCGACAAAGTAGAGTGATTGAACACCGGTAACGGTAATTAATGTAGCAACTAATCGATTGGGAAAGTTTTGTCTGGAGAGACAAAGCTTGACGAGTTGGGTTGTGTTTCACATTTTCAAGGTGCTTCCGTAGCCATTTGTTCATACTTTATTATACCCTAACAATGACCTGGAAAATCGAACTATTGGATTACCATACCGGTGAACTAGGTGAAGCCATTCAACACGAAGACCATTTAGTGGAGTCAGAGTGCTACCATTACAATGAAGGTGATGTGTTGACGGTTGCTGTGCATGATCATGCGGATGATCAATCATGGCATATCTTTACCGATCTTGATTCGGGCCACCGTTTTAAGATTGAGCCGGAAAAATACCAAAAAATCTCTTAACAGTTATTTCGACGTTTATTCTGACTGTGAGCTTTCAAGCTGCACAGAAGGGTTTTCTTTTTGCAGAAACGTTTCTGAATTTTAGAAAAAGCTTTTGAATAAATAGATCGGACTGCTCCAGGCCATATGTCCATCTTCCTGTGTCATGCGAATATAGATAGGATTATCTCCTTTGCGTAGATTTTTTAAGGGAAGGGATAAAGAATGGGTATCGGTCTTTTGTTTATCTGGCAGACGTCTGATTTCGATTTGTTTGGCGAGTCCTCCACATTTTGCTATTTTGGGTGAGCGACCGATTGATTGAATCGCACATTTCACATTGCGTTGTGCTGTTTGCAGATGGAGGGTGCCCCTGTTTGCCTGTTTCAAAGTGAGGATAACTCCGGAGAGACCGCCGGTTGTGATAGAGCTCCATTCAATCCGATTTTTGGATGGATTGTTGGGTTGCCGATCGGCATTCCAAAAGTTGATTGGAGCAAAAGATTCGATCGAGTTGCCTGCGATTTTCAGGAAACCATCCCAGTTAACCGCTCGAGCCCGCCCACGGACCTCAGCGCCACTCCAGATGATCTTGATCCTTCGGCCCAGTTCATCGGATGTGTATGGATAGAATCTTTGGACTAGATCGTTTCCATTGCGCACTTCAATTGTTTCGATCGGCCCAGAACCGGTTACGTTGAGAGTGAGCTCAGGAGTTTCCTTTTTTACTGAGACAATGTCTCCCATTATGGCAGTGGTAGATCTATCCACTTTGAGTTGAACATCCAACAAGCTGCGGTTTCCGGTGGTTCCATAGAAATGGCGTTTTCGAATCGCTTCAAATAAGCTCTTTCGATCCAGTTTTTTGGCCAGGATACAGGTGAGCCCTCCGAGTGAACCAAACTTACTCGCTCCGGGATAAGAAGCTCCGGGGCGACCTTTGTGCCCATCGGAATTAGCGCAAATACCTACCCGGTAACCGTACTTTAAAGCATCTTCGATCATCCATTCGAAAGTTCCCCAGGCGGAGTGAGCTTCGACGGCCCATTCCAGTTTTGGATCATGGATGGAAATATCGGCATAGCGTCCACCTACATGCGCAAAGACAAAGGGTTGGGGGGATGTTTGTTTACGAAGATTTTGAAAGAGATCGTTGGCAGTTGGGGATACGGGGTAAAGAGATTGCCTGCCGGGAAGAAGTTCATTGCTGCTGCGGGTGATCGATCCTCCTTCGGTCGAAAACCAGACGTTTCGATCGCCTCCCAGAGGGGTATTCCCACTCCATTCATAGCCGGGGAAAGTTACGAAGTTCCCGGAATGATTAAATTGGCGAGTCGTCTGGTTTATTTTTTTCCAGAACTCGTCGGTTATTTGAAAATCGTTTCCCTGATGGGCTGCGACATCGAGAAGTCCAAAATCTCTGGCAAAGGTGAAATAGTCTTTAATCGAGTTACTTCCGATTGTTTCTTCCGATTGTCCATGCAGGTCACCCCAGTAATGATTGAGCTGCTGGCTGTTTGTCTCTGCAACCGTTATTGGATTACTGGTAGCAGACAGCTTTGATTGAGTATCTTTTGCCAATACTGTGTGGGTACCGACTTTGTTAAATCCAGAGTAACGGATTTTCCGAGGCTTGCGGACAGGATTTCCCCATTTGTCTTCCAGCTTGAGATGAGCGTAAAAAGGTTTTTTGCATTCAACTTGTGAGGGAGCAATACAGAGGGCTCGAGCCGGTTTTCCCGGTTGAATTCGAAGAGTAGGCGAAGAAGGGAGTTCTCTGAATTGAAAGGTGGCGAAGGGGTCAACCAGTGTCTTAAATTCAAATGTTTTTTCGCAGAAGGTCTGCATTTGCCAGCCGGGAGAGCCTTTAGATGGATCACCAAAATGAACAATCACCTTATCTCCGGTATTGAGATAACCACTCATGATTTTCAGCATCATCGTTTTCCCCCATGGGCGGGTATGGGCTTTAATGTCCCAGCGTGGATCGATGCGGCAATTACCTGTGGTGGCAATACTGCAATAGTTTGGGGCTTTAGGATCATCGAATTGAGGAGCTCCAAAATCTCCGGCATATCGAAAAACAATTTTGATATACCCGGTATCATCGATAGGATGAGCTGTTGTATAAGTGTACCGAATTGAGCAATACGATCCAGCGGTAACACTTTTTTTCGGTGAGATAGTCGCAGTTCCAAGATCGATCTTCATGGTGAAGACGACTCTAGGAAAAAGAAGAGGCAGGTCAATGACAGCCTCTCTTTACTCTTGCTGGAGACAGAACAGGCAGAAGAGTGTCTATTCGTAAACGCGAATCTCAACAATATGAGCTCTATCTGCTCCATTGGTAGCAGTGACGACAACTCGAATTGCAGAGGTCGTTGTCCCGTCTGTTATGGAATGAGAGCGTCGTCTTTGATAGTTGCCGGATTCCTCATGAAGTATTTCCCAGTTGCCATCCACTTTAGTTTCAATCCGGTAATCGCGCACGATTTCCGGCTGAGCGTGACCCCATTCCATTCGTTTTGCGTATCCACCAGATTGGGTCAGGGTTAACATTCGGTGGAGACCGGAATCAAAGATTAAAATAATTTCTTTCGGCGAGATGGGTTTATCCCATTTCAATTCGAGCCAGGCTGGAAGTTCTTTTGTGGGGTCGCTGGTCCATCGATGACTTCCTGGAAAGGCTCTACCTTCCGGTGCTTTAATGTGGATGGAGGGCACTTTCGTATCTGCTTCACTCTGGAATCTCGCTTTGCTGCGTTCACTGTGGACAGATCGGGTTTGCCCGCTGATGACTTGTGTGGCTTCTGTTCCTTCAGCTTCACTGGAAGCCGAAATGGAGGCAGATCGAGCAAGATCTTTTTCGTCGTTGTTTTTAATCCCGATGAGATAAGCATCCTCTTTGAGTAATGTCTGTTGCACACGATTCATTAGAGCTGAATCGTTGCAGAATTTGACGGGTGGGATCTTTTTTTCATAGGCAAGGGCGGCGGTCGTTCCAACACCCTGGCCGACAACAGCGCAGGTTGCCATCACTCGAGTTGAGGCAAAAGCCACATGACTGGCTGAGATATTGCGCCCAGCGAACATCAGATTTTCAAAATCGTTTGTCACACAGGAACTCAAGGGAATGCTGAAAAGGTAGGGGATCCATGTTTGCACGCAGGGATGTTTGTCTGGTGCATCGACACCTTCCGGTGGATGAATGTCGATAGGCCAGCCTCCGTAGGCGATAGCATCGTCAAACTGTTTGGACTCCATCAAATCCTGTTCTGTCAAAGTGTGGAGCCCGATGAAGCGGCGACTTTCCCGTTTCCCAGGGAGAAAACCAAACCATTCAAGTGCCCAATTGTCGGCATCAGCGCCGGATCGGTTCTTCACGAAATCCCAAACGCCAAAGAAAATACTGAGGAGTTCATCCCTTATCTCTTCGTTATCTTTGATGGTGTCGAGACAGCCACCCCATTCGGCCCACCAGTAACCATAATCGAGATCGAGATCAGAACCTTTGCTGGCATAAGGGCGAAGTTTCAGATCTTCCTCTTTGACATGTCGTGCCCAGGTTGGGGCCTTGAAAGGCATGGGTTTATCATGCCGTCTCGCCATAAAGAGGAGACTGGAGCCCAGGGTTTTTTTATCGGAAGTTTCGGGAGCGAGGGATTCGCCGTAAACTTCACGACCTTCTCTTCCATGGATGAAGGATGCTCCGGCTTCAAAACCGAGGCGTCCATCTCCGGTGCAATCGATGAAGATGTCGGCTGCTACTTCAAATCGATCTTCGGTGGATTGGCGTTCGGCGATTGCTTTGGTGATACGGCTTCCGGAAGTGTGAGCTTCGGTGACGGTTGTGTTGAGGAAAAGTGTTATGTTTGGCTCCGTGCGGCAAAGATCATAAAGATTCAGATCGAGCATAGAAGGTGAGCGCTGTGGATTGCTCAAAGCCTGTTCGAGACGAATCTCTTCGACGATACCACTTTCACGAGCTTCAGATTCAAGGGGAACGCCTTCGGTTCCTCCATTGGCACCAACGATATGCATGCGGACTTCACTGGAGGCATTTCCTCCCAGCACAGGGCGATCCTGGCAGAGAATCACCTTTGCACCGTTTCGAGCAGCAGCCAGAGCACAGGGTACACCGGCCGGTCCGCCTCCAGCGACAAGGACGTCACATGTCAGTTCATGCGTTTTCAAATGACTCATTAGAGATAAGAATGGGGGTGGTTGAGGTAAACGAAATTGTTTAGGAAAGCGTAATGAGTACGTAGTTACGTTTTCCTTTTCTCAACAAGAGATATTTTCCAAACAGGAGATCGTTTGTGGAGATTTTATGAAAGGGATCTGCTTGGCGGATGTTGTTTACGTAGGCGCCTCCTCCGGTGATGTCCTTTCGAGCCTGGCCTTTGGAGTTGGCGAGTTCGGCTGTGACCATCAAATCGATCAAACCTAAGCCTTCTCCTTCGAGATCGCTTTGATTCAGCGCTTTGGATGGGACTTCGGCAGCGACATCCTGAAAGGCGGATTCTGAAATACCTTCCATTTCACCACCAAAAAGAACTTCGCTGGCGCGGATGGAATCACGAGTAGCTTCTTCGCCATGAATCAGAGTGGTCATGGCTTCGGCCAATGCTTTGTGGGCGACTCGGGATTCAGGGCGCTCTGTATGGGCTTTCTCCAATTCTTCTATTTCTTCTTTTGTCAGGAAAGTGAAGAAGCGCAGATAACGAATGACATCCCGGTCATCTGTTTGGATGAAATATTGGTAGAATCGGTAGGGGCTGGTTTTTTCCGGATCGAGCCAGATAGCTCCTGAGACACTCTTACCGAATTTACTGCCATCTGCATTGGTCAGAAGAGGGAGGGTTAATCCATAAACTTGTTTACCGGCTTTTTTATGACAGAGATCGATTCCGGCAGTAATATTGCCCCATTGATCGCTTCCGCCGATTTGTAGCTGGCAATTTTCCGTCTGGTGGAGGTGATAAAAATCATAAGCCTGTAGCAGCATGTAGCTGAACTCGGTGTAACTGATACCGGATTCTCGATCATCCATCCGAGCTCGAACGCTTTCTTTGGCCACCATCATATTGACGCTGAAGTGTTTCCCAACATCACGGAGGAAATCCAAGTAGCTGATGGGCGTCATCCAGCTGGCATTGTCGAGAAGAGAAGCGGGGTTTGGAAGCGACGAGTCAAAATCAAGCAACCGTTGTAATTGGCCCTTTACTTTGGCGATATTGGCAGAGAGCACTTCCGGTGTGA
>JANQKU010000123.1 GCA_028280955.1 Opitutaceae bacterium | reverse complement strand
AAATTGCGGCGTGGTCCGAACAGGTTTCTCCTGAAAAGCTCTGGTTGGCGCCGAAGCTGCCGCCAGAGTCCGACTTGAATGAAGCTTTATTGCCTTTGGCTGATACGGTTTTTTGGGATACTTTTCAGAAAGATAGTTTTGGTGGAACCGGTCGTACCGGAAATTGGGCAAAATTTGCCTCAATGCAGCAAAAATATCCGGACAAGACCTGGATACTGGCAGGTGGTTTGAATCCAAACAATATTTCACAAGCTCTTGAGCAAACGAAGACTCGTTTCGTCGATGTGAAAAGTGGGGTAGAGTCGTTGCCGAGAATTAAAGACGGGGCCAAGCTCAAAGCCTTTTTCAATCAGTTAAAGTAGAGTATTTGAAGGGATGATTTGAGTGTAGATACAAGCATGCTGTGGCATCTAAGCGTATGGATCACTTCCCATTATGCAACTGACTGCAACAATACCAGTGTTGCCTTTATTTGCTGCTGACTCCAGCTATCCAACAGATTACTGAATTCTTTTCTCTGCCCATTTTGAAGAAGTTTGTGGGCTGTTTTCTCCAGCGACAATTTATCTTGGTAGATGATTTTTTCTCTGCTTTCCCAGATTTCATTGTCACAAGTTTTTGATTTTCCGTGTTGGTAAAGTTCGCCTGTAAAAAGAGGTAACGCTGTCTTTCGCTGTCCTATAAATAGGGGTACTGAAATGGTCTTGGCTGGTAGGGATATCCAGGCACAGGTCATTGTATCTGGATTTTTATCATCAATTTCAACGGTCATTCCCGAAATAGAGGAGGGTAAACAAATAGATTCATCTCTGGATACATTGTGGAAGGTATGAAAATCAATAGGCTGTTTGGAGTCTTCTAATTTTTTGGCTGCTGCACTGTCTTCTCTGATGCTGAAGTATACTTTTTGATCGTGGAAGGTATGCCTGATTGTTTCGGAGTTATGGGATATCTCGAGAACAGTTCCTGTTTTGTCCACAAAAAGCCAATGGGTTCCGGTTTTATCACCACCAGCGTATATTTTCTTTGCAATGAATTCTTCCACGATAGCCAATGCTTCTTGGCAGTTATTCGCTTTTTCTGCGATAAATCTCAGAATATAAGTATTCATTAGCCCTTGGTATCTCGGTTTCTCGACTTTCAATCCTCCAGTGTCTGCCGATCCCGCCAGACCTTTTTCATTTACCATCATCATGGAGGTGATGACACTCGCGTCGCTCACAGCAATGAACTTGTTCAGTTGCGCTTGGGAACGATCCATAATAAAAGCACATTGGTCTTTCTCTAAATTGTCGCGTGTCTTATGAAAAAGAATACGGTTATTTTGAGTGTAGTCACGATGCACAGTGTATGAAGTGCATTCGGGGTGAAGGAAGAGATTTCGGTATCCATTAGCGATGAAGGAAATGTACAGCTCTTGGTCGATGCCGACAGCCTGGGCGACTCCTCTCGCTTCGTCCAACCAATGAGGCGCCAATTTTTCTACAATTTCGGTAAATTTTTCTGATCGTTTTAGTAGGGTATTTTGATCGATGCTTTCCGTTTCAGCCAGTTTCAAATAATGAGTTTCCAGATCATGAGTGATCGAATGGGCATTGATAGTTCCCCAAAGTTTACCTCGTTCAATTGGAGGGCCACAGAGTTCGACCATTGCTGCCTGTTTTGTGGCGGTTGTTTCTGAAATCTTCATGATTTTTTTTCGCCCTTCTTATCAAGATGATTTGGCTTTTTCTTTTGGTGAAACTATTCGTATAGGATACCTAATCTTTCATTTGGCAGGAATCATTCTATCTCCTTGAGGAAAGAAAACCAAGTTGATTCATTTTATAGAGAATAGTTGATAAGGAAAATGATGTGTAGTATTTACTATGTAAATATTATTAGGCAGTTCGTTATAATGACATTGGTATCATTGAATTGTGCCGCTTTTCTCTAAAGATCATAAAAAGAAATATCCCCGCCCAACCACAGAGAACAGGAAGGATAACTCCATAGGCAAACATGGGGAACGTGTATTCATATCCATAGAATAGATTGCCGCAGACCGTGGGCAAATGGAGTGGCGCAATAATCGTATTGGGAGCGTGATGGTAAATGGTGGGTGTGAAGACAAAGGCGTAGAGAAGTGATCTCCAGAATCGTTGCCATTGTTTGGTATCTATTTTTCCGATTTTTTTATCTGCCTTTGCCAAAACAGAAATGAGCAAAACCACCATACTCACTGCCGATAGAATTTTAACTATTATTTCCATTTTCTTTGGGATTTTGAAGTATTAAAAACTAACAGTCGTTTTCATTTTTGCTGTGATTCTGTATTAGTCGATTGTCCTCTCAATAATCCAAGAATAGATTTTTTCTTCAACTTGATCTAAAGACATTCCCTCCACCTCTAGAAACTCAGCTCTTGGATGTTTGCGGTACCATTTTTCATAAATGATAAAATGATCTAATTGGAAAGTCGACTTCCGACGAGAGCTGTCCATTTGTTTTCTTTTGATGAGTGTGTGATCGTCTGCTGCGAGATAGAGGATATGGTCTACTTTACATTTTCGAAGCTTTTTCAGGTCATCAGCTAAGATTGTTTCCATATCCCAGTCTGCGCCGATGGTTTTCGGGTAGTTTAGGGTATAACACTCAGTATCTTCCGGACCGCGATCCATGATGGTTAAACCATCTGGCAGATTTTCATAGCGTTTACACTCTGCTTCGATGAACAATTTTTGGTTCTGCGAGAACCCATGTAAGGTCGATAGATCAAGTTTTTGTTTATTTCGCTGAGCTACGATAGGATAAGGATTTTCAAAGCTGAAGTTTGCCTTAGGTAATCGTTGTTGAAGTCTTTTGGTGACAGTTGTTTTTCCGATTGCCTGCGGTCCTTGCAAAGAGATTACCATTCTTTTTTTCATTGATGGGCATTCATTTTTCTCTCGAACCATTTTACGTCATGGTACTTTCCAAATTTATTTCCCACTTCATTGTAGGTTCCAATTTCGTTAAATCCAAATTTCTTATGTAAAGCAATCGAGGCACAGTTGGGTAGTGTGATACCTCCGTAAGCTCGATGGACACTTGTTTTCTCTAGTTCTTCAAATAGCTTCTGGTAAAGTAGAGTGCCAAGGCCTCGGCCATTAAAGTTTGAGTCCAGATAAATGCTCGTTTCTACTGAAGAAGCATAGGCTGCTTTATCTCGAAACTGGCCACTTGTTGCATACCCAACAACTATTCCGTCGCATTCAGCTACGAACAATCGGTAAATCTCTGAATCTCTGAATTTGTCGAACCAACGTTCTTTTCTTTCTTCAAGGGTATATGGCTCGATATCGAAGGTGATTGCTGTGTGGATGATGTAGTAATTGTAAATTTCCGTTAGCTTAGGCAAATCTTCTATCCGTCCTAGTCTGATGATGGTTGTTTCGGCAATTTGTTTCATCTGTGTTGGATGAAGGTCAGATCTGTGATGCAGTGGGTTGCATGGGGAGAGACAATTGATTGTGAAGTGCCAGTGTATGGGAAACCCTTTCCAGTGAGTCACATTTCTTGAATCCAATACTCTCGTAAAAGGCATCGGCAGATCCATCCTTTGGTGTCATTAATGTCACAAGTTCATAGTAAGCTTTAGCGAATTCGATAGTAGCTCTAACAATCTCTTTGCCGATTCCTCTGTGGCGCCATGTTTTGAGGACATAAAGATGCCTCATTCTACCGTATTCCTTGATTCGGAGATAGGGTTCTTCATTGATACCACCAATCCCTAAAATTTTTCCGTATTCTTCATAGGCAAAGTAAGCTTCGTTTTTGTTGCTGAAATCAGTGATGCCCGATTCCCACTCGGTGATAAGTCTTTCAATCATTCCGTAGCCGCATTCTTTAGATTCTGTCAGAATTTCATCCAGTCCAGCGCTACGGATATCTGTGATTTTCTTAATCATAGTATCACTTGTTTTTCGTCCATATTTACGCCATCGTTTTATTGATCAATCTCTACGGTCTGTAGTAATGAGGCTGCAACATTACTGGCTCTTTCAACTTCTGGCAGGTAAGAGCTGGAATAGGTTGCATTCAATAAGCATTGATAAGTGTCAACACACTGTCTGGCATCTTCTGAGAATGCTGTTTGCTTCAAATTATTCAATGAGCGAGGGTATTCTCCTTTTCGCCAGAGAACTTCGTAGCGAAGAGCCCACATGAGTGGTTTCAAGATCCATTTTTGGAGTTTGCCATTTGCCAAGCTTTTCTCAGATTCTTGAACTGTGATGTAATGACGAGCGCTCATCATTACGAATGTTACAATGGTTCTGATCTGTTTCAGTATCTCTGCTTTAGCAGGCTTGGGCAAGGCGAGTTCTCCATAGAGAACAATCCCATCGACGTGTAACTGCAGTGGACTGAATTGATCTCGAAAGATTCCACTGGTAACTTCTGCAAAGCTAACGCATTGTGGATTGATTTCTGGACCGGGACCGAGCCCTTGGATAATCTTTCCAATGTTACGCAAATCATCATTCCGAACATGGTCGAAGAATACCCAGATGTCGATATCACTGTCGGGAGAAGCTTCTCCACGTGCATGGCTTCCGGTTAGGATCATGCACGTGAGACGATTCCCGAAGTGATCGGAAACCTGCTTAACGAATGTATCAATTCTCGTTTTGATTTCAATCATGGTTTACGACTCAATTCGATCGTAAGCTTTCAGTATTTTCAATGTCGAAAGGGTTTGGATACCGGCCCATTCAAGCTTCATCCCTTCGCTTAAACCGTAACAGGTATCCCATCGACCATCCTCTTTTTGTTTACCGATAGTCTCGTCTAGATCTGCTTCTATGTACTCATCCGTAAAGAATGACCGTAGGGTACTGTTCGGATCAGGTGCATAGCCAAGGCTATTGGGTGAGCCAAAAAAGCCCCATTTTTCATTTGATCTATCGTCGCAGAGAACCCCTTCCTCCAGGATCCATTTGCCTAAATTTTCGATTGCTTGATGAGCTCGGTCATGGTCGCGAGTATGCTCAAGGAATAGCATGCGACGAGGAATGCAGATAGTGCAAAAAACACGACGTTTTCCAAGGCGTTCAATCTCGCTCCAGACATATTCTTCCGCTTTTTGCATCCAAGGGATATCAAGTCCATGTTTTTCGAGCGTACCCAGGACTGACGCTGTCGTACTTAAGTCTGCGGATTCATCAACGTTTTCAAATTGGTTTTCTCTAGGATATTTTCCTTTTGGCTCAAACATCCAGGGAAGACCTCCTTCTTCTGTCGTTATGTTTTCGAAGTAGGGCATGAAATCATTTAAAAGGAGATCAGCTGTGAGGGTACCAACTTCATCCAGTGTTTCCATCGCCATGACGCTGAAAAGCGGTTGGCTTTCTGGTGATGCGGTATCGGGTTCCATGCCATGTCCGAAACCTCCGTCCGGGTTGCGATAAGCGTATACAGCGTGGAAGACTCCTTCTTCTGGGCCTCCGCAGAAGTAATAGCCAAAGAGCCTTCTTTCGATCATTCTAGCATTAGCCAAAATGAAATCTCTGGCTTTGGTAAAATTTGATTTTGTGAGCTTCATCTGTTTGTTTGTTCAGCGCCATAAGTGGTTAATAAATCAAAGATTTCATCTTTCTCATATTCTTTGGCCCAATCAAATAAGGTTTTCCCGTAAGCTTGCGTGTTCACATCGAATCCGGCTTCTAGCACTTGTCGTATGGTATCGATGTCGCCACTTTGCACATATCGAACAAACCACATGTATCCTTCCCAGCCAAGGGATTGATTGATGTCAGCACCTTGTTTGAAAAGATACTGTATCAATTCCTGGTTTTCCGAGAAGAAAGCCCAATTCAACACATGCTGCTTATGCTCGTCCTTTTCATTAATGTTTATCCCATCTTCCAAGTATTGTTTTACCAGTGGCAAATCTCCCTGCCAGGCGGCATACATGAAATTGCTGAGATCAAGGCTTTCCACACCGACAGATTTTAAGATTTCAATGACGTCTGTATGCTCATGATAGAGTGCAACTGTCATGGCATTAAAGGTAGTGGTCTCGTATTCACCCAGAGGATCGGCTCCCGTGTCAAGAAGGAGACGAACGATATGCGCATGTCCTTCTTTGGCCGCTAGAATAAGAGGAGGCATATCTTCTGTATGTCCTGCTTCATAGGCAGAAGCTAAGTCGGGGGATTCGTGGAGCATCTGTTTGATAGTTTCAAGGTCACTTTGCCGAATGGCTTCGCATAAAAAGCTCGCACTCTGTTCCTTTGATTCGAGGAACTTTATGGTATCCGTCAGTCCTTTTTCTTGAGCATGCAGCAAGGCATTCCAATGCCATGCGTGAGTGTGAGCGCCTTGTTTAGCTAAGAGAGGAACGAATTCGGGATATCCGGCGTCTATGGCAACTTTTATTAAGGGAGAAAAAGTGGTGTAATCTGTTCCTCCATCGTAGATATGTTTTATATTGGCGCCTGTTTTCAGGTGACGTTTGAAGTCTCGATGATCTCCTTTCCGGATTGCTTGAATCAATCGATGCGTTGTTCCCAGTTGAGTGGATTGATTCAGTTCTTCAATTCTGCGTTTCAACTTAGGCCAGCTGAAAAACCCATGTTCGCGGGCGATGACAAATTGTGCATCCTGGAGTGTGATAATTGATGCAAGAGGTTTCCCCTTGAATTTCGAGGCGTATCTCAAGACACGTTTTTCAGCATCTGAATCTTTTGCTCTACAGGCTTTTACCAAACTTTTAGCCTGATTCTTCAGTTGCTCAATATTTGGTTGAGCGGGTAATTTTTCTGTTTTCATAACCATACCTTCCGTATTGTATGCCTTGTCCGCATTCAGGCAGAAAGTAGGTTGAACTGTTTCAACTTTAGTTAGATGGGCTTAACCCTTCCCGCGGACCGGAGGCTCTCTTTGAGCAACTATAGGTAAACTGAAGGAGAGAATCTGATCAAGGCAAGCATATTTTTATCTTGGATCGTCTGTCAAAGCAATCGGGCAAAGCATAACACATAGCCATTATTGTCCGCTACTTCAAAGGCTCGAAGACCGTCGCTGGTGTTTGCTAGTTCGCGGTGAAATAGAACTTCTCTGCCTTTAAATTCTTCAAAGAGAGAATCCGGATCATGCGTTTCAATGTAAGCATCTCATCTGGCCCATTCGTGATTGGTTACATTGGGAGTGGGTTGAACGTCTGGTATGATACTTTTGAACATGATCGAAATTTCATCACGTTTAAGAATACAGAACGAGGGGGTCTCGTTTCCCTCAAGTGTTTGTTGAAAAGAGATACTGAATCCAAGTTTTTGAGTGTGAAAATCAATCGTTTTCGAAACGTCCTCGACGACGAAGAACGGCATAATAGTTTTGAGTTGTTGCATTTTGTTTTCGTGAGTTATTGTCTTATGGGCACCAACTTAGTTGAACGGTTTGCTTCCATTTTTTAAGGCGGCTTATTCGATCTGCAAGTGATCTATATTATTCAAATACTTCACGCTTCTGTTATGTAGCCAATCGTCTTCACTTAAAAATGTTATCCCTGCAGGGGAAGACGCGAAGTTCACATAATCTGCTTTCTCTTTTGGAAGGCCAATCCACCAAGAAATGATGAATGTTAGGGCAAAGCCATGAGAGATCACGATGTTAGATGAGAAATCCGTCGAGTAGATTTCATCCATAACTCGATAGATTCGTTCCGCAAAACTTCTTCGTGATTCTGCACCTTCGCAAACCAGATGATCCATGCGATTCCCCGTCTTAGGAGGAGGAATGAATCTTTCGTCAAGCCACGCTTGTGGTTGGCCCTCAGCTTTGCCATAGCTGATCTCTCTCAATGCTTCTGAGCTTGCAACGGGAACTTCAATAGCTGCAGATATCACTTCTGCCGTTTCGTATGCTCTTTTTAAATCGGAGCTATATATCTTTATGTCGTGCGTAGGCAGAATCTCTTTGATTCTGTCTGCAGTGAGTTGAGCTTGGTTTTTACCAAAGTCCGTTAAGCCCGTGTCGTGCCAACCTCCTACGACTTTATCAACGTGGTGTTGCGACTGTGCATGTGAAACGACTACGATTGTTTTCATGTCTGTCATAGCTGAAGTTGAGTATTGTCTCGAGAGATCCGTTCGATTTGATTTTTCAGTTCAGCAAAGCTGTTTATTCTAGAGCCTATCCATTCCGTTACGTCGATTCTATCTGGATCATACACATCGTTGAGGTCTGGCTCGACTAAGATGGGTTTCATGCCCAACGCTAAAGCAGCTGATAGTTCTGAGTTGCCTCCATCTGCGACATAAATGCATTCGGTTAGATTGACTCCCAAACGTTTGGCACAGATACGATAAATTCTTTCGTCGGGTTTCAGACATTTTTCTCTCGGAGAAAACGCAGTGTATTCAAAATAAGAACGAATCGGAAACTCTTCCCAGAGTTCGGGCACATCAGGACCACAATTGGAGATCAAGCCAATTTGATAGCCATTTTGTTGCAGATAATCCAGGCACTCCTCAACCCCGGGTTGCATATCTGCCATGAACTCCCGAATCATATCCAATTTTAAGTGTACGGCCTGTTCTAAAGCCTCGGGCGTAAAATCAATTTGAAGAGCTTTAAAGATTTCTCTGAAATTTTCCTTAGTGTTTTCAAATTGTCCAGTCGAAGCAGCTTTACCGGATTTGTTCCAAACGGATACAAATTCACTCTTTCTTACCTTGAGGAGTTTTGAAACGCTATCGAAGAATCTCTCATTTCGGTTTTTGAATATTGAGCAATCAATGTCCCGAAAAGGTCGAATATGACTGCTTTAATCATCTGCGTTCATTATTTATGGAGACAAGCGACTTCCCATATATGCCCGTCCGGGTCTGAGAAATACCCACTGTATCCACCCCAGAAGACTTCCTGGGCTTTCTTCTCTATTTTGGCTCCAGCTTGTTTTGCGCACTCAAGTAGTTGATCGACTTCATCTCTGGTTTCTGTGTTGTGAGCCAGGGTTATACCGGAGAATTTTCTTTTTTCATTTTCTTGTTCTTCGAATTCCGGTCCAACATCTTCAGCCAATTTGTCGATAGGGTAGAGGGCTAGTTTCGTGCCATCTAATTGAAAGAAAATGATTCCTTTCTCAGGGGAATCTTCCGTTGAGAGACCTAAGCCATTTTTATAAAATCGATAAGAGCGTTTGAGATCAGAAACGCCAAGAGTGATGATTGTGATTCTCGGTTCCATGTTATTTTTTTTTAGCAATCTTTTTGATAAGGTGTTTCCATAGGGTCTTTCTTATCAAGCTTCTTTATTCTCAAACCATCAAAACGTTTTGGGGTAGATCAATATCAAAAATACAACCTGAGAATTCATTTAAGGTGCCTAATGTTTCATGTGAAAGAAGTTCCAATAAGTCCTCAATCACATCGGAACACAGAATGTAAGGCATTCCGTTAAAAACAAGGTCCTTATCAATACAGAACCCATATAGTTGATACTCTTTGCAATCTTCTCTCGGGCGATTTTTTATCATACACTTTGAGAGCCACTGGTCACATCGCATCCCATAAGTTTGAATGAAGTTTCTGTTTCGCTTTTCTATATCAATGTGTTCATCGAAATAATTTTCTATCAATTTTCTGCTTCTTATCGATAGTTCATTGTAGAGATTCTCGTAACAATCCAAGCACATGGCATATTCGAAGACGGTTTCAGCTCCATGAATGGCCTTCTCAATGAAATAATTTGTGCCTGGTTTGAATAAATTGCGGTTACATGAGGAGCATTTTTCGAATGGCTTGCCGGTTTCGAATGACCAGAAGTCATTGGGAATCGGTATAAAGTTCTCATACGTTTCCATCTATTTTTTATAATCATTTGCACAATGTCGAAGAGGGTCAAGAAAGGGACACAACCTATGGAATTGATTCAATGGTATGGTTGTCCAGAATGGTCAGCAGCAATGGTGACTACTGATTGCTGGATGACTAATGGTTCTGCAAAGATTTGCCGAAAATAATGGCTTCTAACTCAGCCGATGTGTGATTGTGGTCCGATAAATGAGATCGTGGCGCATTCTTTAAAATAACAATGCAGACTTGCGGTTTCGGGTATCGTATAATGAAAGATCGGAAACCTGGAACATTTCCATTATGTCTGATTTTCTGATGTCCAAAACCTTCTTCAAGAAACCAACCATAGGCATAATTCCTTTTAACTGGTGTGTACATCTTTTGATACGATATCTCCGAGATGAGTTTTTGCTTTGTCAAGGCTTGGTCCCATCGGGCCAGATCTTTTACTGTCGAATATAAATTTCCTCCGCCCGTAAGAATAGGCATGTAAATATGTGCTGCATTTTCAAGATATCCTGCTTGATTACGGGTATAACCGGTTGCTCGATGGGACAAGATTTGTCTGTAGTTGTCCGCTCCGGTATCATTCATTCCCAAGGGATTGAAAATCGAGCGCCGTAAAAAATCTTCATAGGTCTCTCCAGTCACTTGTTCGATAATTTGAGCGAGGATAAAATAGCCCACATCACTGTATGCAAAGCTTTCTCCTGGTGTAAAAAGAAGAGGTCGATTTTTAAAGCGGTCTATGGTTTCCGCCAGTGTAGCTGGCTGCATCATGGTCTCAGTAAACCCCGGTAATAACCATGAATGCATAATTCCGGAAGTATGGGTTAATAACTGGTCAATTGTAATTTCGGACCATTTTCTTGGTAAGTTGGGAATATAAGTAGAGATAGGACTATCCAGTTCGAGTTTACCTCGCTCATACAAAATGAAGATGGCCATTGCTGTAAATTGCTTGGTTATTGAGCCAATACGAAACTTGGTATCTGGTGTATTCGGTATTTGATGTTCTCTATTTGCCCAGCCATATCCTTTTGAATGTATCGTTTTACCGTTTTTGGTGACAATGACAGAGCCACTGAATTCATGCTCTGTCACCAAGTGATTCATAAAGTCAGAGATTTGAGATGATAGGTTTTGTGCGTGAATGGATGACAGATTGAGAATGCTACAAATCAGGCATGCCCTCCACCATCGATATGTTCGTGTTTTAAGCATTTGCCGGCTCCTTTGGTATAATATGCGCTCAACGTTAGCGTGAGGCGCGAGATGTTTGTGTTAGTTAGCCTGAGTGTTTTTTGGTGATTGATTGAGGGGCTACAGATGCAGATATACTCGCTTCATCAACACTAGTCACGCTGCCTAAGGCTTCAATTTGTCGTTGGGCATCTTTGGTGATTTGATCATATAAAGCCAAAGTTTCATGGGGAGATTCATCATTGTCTTCAGCGGTCATCTTAAGTAACTGAATCTGGTTTAAGAAATTGTTCAGAATATGATGAGTCGAAGACAACATGGCTTTGTATATTTTGATCTTTTCGATCTCTATTTTCTGAAATTTTTGTTTTCTGGTAAGATCTATCAGGGCACAGATGGTGGCTATCAAAGTGGGTATGGTGAACTCGTCGAGTTCGAATCTTTCAAATTTTTGCATGTACTCGACGACTGATTCGGATAAATCTAAGTCAAAAATAATTGTGCCAAGCAAAACGATGACCGATATAGCTAAACCAACTAGTGTAAGCTTATAATTTTTCATGTTTCTCCTCTCTTACTCAGCTCCCAAGATGGAAGAGACCCCAATAAGAGAAAATGTAATTTCACTGAGTTTGCTGATTAATTAGACCTTATTCTCTAGCCTATGGAAATGAGAAGCTGCAACCCTATTTTGAGTGAAGGATAGTAATTTCTTTTGTGAGTGAAATCCTGTTACTGCAATGTTTGAAGATTACTGTGGAGGGAGAAGATTGTCAGACAATTTTCTGGAGGAATAATATCAGAGTTTTCCTTACAGAAGTTTACGTGAATGCTCTAACACTCATGGATTCAAAAATTGGTCGTTATGTGTTGAGTGATTCGAATGAAAAATCAACTTGCAAATCTGCGGCAATGGACTCGAGTCGTTCACGGAGTTTAGCCGTGTCGCAGGTGTCTGGGATGCAGACTTTAGCTTTTGCCTGAAATAAACGTTCTCCTGACATTGGTGCGCTTGAACATTGAGTGGAAAGTTCCTCGACATTCACATTTTCCATGGCGAATGCGTTTGCGATATGCCTCACAATACCCGGTTGATCCTGGCCGATAATTTCGACTGTTGCGACTTCAGCACAAACGTAGTTTTCCGGTTCTTTACTTTGATGGACGATGATCTCCAGTTTTTGATCGGACAAATTAGAGAGAGCAGATTTGAATTCTTCGCAGGCAGTTTCGTCTATTTCAATCTGGAGTAGTCCGGCAAACTGACCCCCGAGGCGACACATCTGACTTTCGAGCCAATTGCCTCCGTATTGGACGACAAGTGAAGCCACTGAATCGACGAGGCCTGGTTGATCTGGCCCTAGAACGGTCATAACGAGAGGGACTTTCATAAAAACGGAATCTGTCAGAATTGATTTTTGATGCAAGGAGAGAGTCGTTCAGGCGGGATAAATTTGATTTTTGAAATTTGGCTGGAGATAATTTTGGATGGGCTCGATTGCTTGCGAGAAGTTCGTAAGCTTTTTCCCATTAGATCCTTTTATTTCTGGATGATTGTGGATGTCTTGCCTCGCAGTGGGAGAACCTTTATTTGATCTTTGAGTAGAATAATGACTGTTTCTGCTATGAGCCGACATGAACGATGCAGGGCTGCTCTGGCGGGCCAGCCGGTTGATCGTGCTCCTAGGTATATCCCGGCGATTGCCTGCGAGGTGACGAGTCGCATCCTGGGTCATCAGGCCTATTCCGGAACAGGTTCATTGCAATTTGCCGAGACAGTTGCCCTGTGGAATGGAGAGGCTGCCCATCGGGAGTTTGTGCATCAATTATTTGAAGATCTGGCGGATGTGAAAAGAGCACTGGATATCGATGTTTATCGAATTCCCTGGCGACAGATGGAAAAACCCAGTGCCCGTATCGATGAGTACACTTTTGTCTTTGGTGATCCGGAAGGTGATCATAGTGTCTTTTTATATTCACCGAGAACGGCTGATTTTGGGATGATCGAACAGGTTGTTACAACAGATGAGGAGCTTGAAACAAAACTGGCTCGTCAGGTAGATCTGCTAGAGCAACAGGTGGAAGCTGAGGCAAAGCTGGATGAAGACAATCGTTACGTCCACGAAAGATTTGGAGAAGAATTTTTCGTAGTGGATAATGCGTGTGGGATTGGGACGGGAATCAGCGCAGATGATTTGATGTTGGTGGCTCTGGCTCCCGAATTAGTGGCGCGACGCTGCATGGCCTGTGCTGTGATGACGGTTAAGCAGGCTCTTCAGGGGAAGGATAAATTCGGATCGAGTGTATTTATTGGTGGAAGTGATATTGCCGGTGAAACCGGTCCGATGATTTCGCCGGTTGCCTTTCGAAAAATTGTTAATCCTGCCATTGCCTATGTTGCCCGCGAATTCCAGAAAATCGACGCTCATTATGTTTTCCGTTCTGATGGAAATCTGTGGTCACTTGCCGATATGCTTTTTGAAGAGGCGGGTTGTCAAGGGTACGGAGAAGTCGATCGAGATGCCACGATGACCATTGAGGCATTGCGCCAGCGATACCCTGAGTTAGTCATCTGGGGAAATATGTCTTCTGCCAAAATGCATCATGAATCGGAACGATGGGTAAGAGAAGAAACAGCTCGTTGTCTGGCAGAATCGATGGGCACTCGTTACTTCCATGGCGCTTCCAATGCGATTATGCAGGGCACCCCAGTGGAAAATGTTTACGCCATGTTTGCCTAGACCCTAGATTCCATTAAATTCTTTAACGGCATTGAGCATTGCCACAATATTTTCCGGAGGTGTTTTGGCCTGGAGATTGTGAATTGAATTGAAAACAAAGCCACCATTAGGCGCGAAAATCTCACATCGCTCCAACACTTGTTTTCTGACTTGTTCAGGTGTTCCGAAGGGGAGGGTCTTCTGAGTATCCACTCCACCTCCCCAGAAGGTGATACGATCCCCGTAGCGATCTTTCAGAGTTTGCGGATCCATTCCCACGGCCGAACATTGAACAGGGTTAACAATATCAAAACCGCATTCGATGAAGTGAGGGATAAAAGGCTCCACTGCACCACAGGAGTGCTTGAAAGTTTTCCAGGTGGTATTTTCATGTATCCATTTATTCACTCTTTTATAATAGGGCGCATACAGGGTGTCAAAAGTGTCGGTCGAACAAAAGCTCGAAGACTGTGTGCCGAAGTCGGTGCCACAGATGAAGAGAATATCGATGGTATTGTCGAGAACGGTATGAGCTCGTTTGAGATTTTCTATGGCGATCTCACATTGTTTGGAAAAAATTTTGTGAAGATACTCCTGACGAGTTGCTGTAGAAATATACCATTCCTGAATGTCTCGTATTCCTTTCGGGTGTTTTAGAAAAGGGGCAGGGACCAGGGCAATGTCGCCGAAGGCTGTTCCTCCAATAGCGCCGATAACAGCGTGATTAGAGGAGGTAAGCTTTTTTGCCTGTGCTTCATAGTATCTCAGGTCGCGATCAGAGAGTGGTTCAAACTCCTCCAGGTTGTCTTCTGGATTCAGGTTATCTTCGTCAAAGTGTTCCTGTCGGATGATGGTATCGAAAAAGAATCCACTCACCGGCATACGGCCACTTGGCGGAACGGTTGTGTCGCCTTTGGGGTATATGAGGAGATCTCCCTGTCTGTTCTTTGTTGTGTTAAAATGTTCCGATACGAGAAGTTCCTGCTCCCAGGGCGCCTTGAATACTTTCCAGTTTTCGTTCCGAAAGCCAAAGATGGTACTGGGTGGTGGCAGTGCAACAGTATCGATACCCATGGCTTCCCGCAAGTCATCCTCCACCTCACCGAGCATTTGATAGGGTTCGCATACTTTGACGGGTCGTTTTTCCAGGCCGTAATAATCTCGCAGCTTGGCGACACAGGTGACATGTATCCCTGTTACTGGAGTACTGCCAAAATCCACCGCTAAACAATCTGGAGCTTCATGGTTTAAAGTGGTTTTAACTCTCTCTTTGCTGGTCATCGTTCTGTTTTAGTTAAAGCCTCTTTTGATGTCTTCTTTTTCTTACTAAGGTTAGTCCCAAAGGAGATGGGCTTGTTTAGAAATTTACGTATTCCCGGAAGTAAAGAGTTGTTCCCAGAACTGATTGTATTGTTTCCATTTGATTAAATTAATTCCCCAATGAGGACTGGCGCCGGTTGTCCAGACCGTGACACGTCCGTTGCCTAGAGTACGTTGGGCGAGCAGAGGAAACCATTGGTCCCAATACCGGATTTCTAAAATGGTTTCGCAGTCATTGCGATGAGCTGTTTCATTAAAACCTAAGAGTGGGGGGAAAGCATCTAGATCAATACCCTGTAAAATCGGATGATTAGTATCGCTGCATCGTACCGGAAAGCTTTCGGTCGACTCGATGAGATCATCACCATCGATGCACTTTACCGGTAAGACATCCCGAAATAAACTCCGACCCCAGCCCCCTTTACCCATTTGACCGCTGAAGCTGTACCAGCCACCGTTCATATGAAAATGACCACCGTCTTGGATCCACTCACGTAGAAGATTGAATCGGTCTGGAAAGGTAATGTAATCGCTTTCCCATTTCATCCGATTAAAGAAATCCGGATGCAGCATCATGCACTTGGTTTCGACGTCGCCAAAGACTATAGTACTGGCCCAGGACAGACGCTGATCAAACTCTTCCGGTGACATATTATACAATTCCCAAGAGGGTTGGGAGATGACCTCGGCTCCTTCTATTGCCTTCATGGCATTCACAATCGGGAGTCCATAATTCAGGACCTCGACATTCTTTTTGGCCGATAAGAAGGGTGATTCGATATATTCATTGCCGGTGTGGATACACCAGTTACCGACATGCCAAATTTTTAATCCTTCATTCATGGTTTGTCCTTATTGATATTCTTTAAACGTCAGCCCATCGACTTATTGGCTTTTGACACATTCGAGCAATTCTTTGGTTATTTTCATTAAATCTTTAGACTTTGAAGCATCCGTTTGAATGTTGGCGTTACCATTTAAGGTTGATCCCAGGGCACCCATATAGCGAATGCAATAAAGAAGAGCGTAAGTATCTACAGCTTGTCTCTGTTGTAAATTTAAATCAAGATACTCGATCCAGTATGTTATTAAATCCAACTTTCGGTTCATCCAGAGTAACAACATTTTTCCACGACCGATGGCCAGCAATGGGTCTCCATACCAAACTTCGTCAACATCAATGATTCCCGATATTTTACCATGGTGAATCATGACGTTTCGAACACTGAGATCATATAAAAAAGGGGCAGGGTCGATCGATGAGAAATAAGAACTATCTCTCTGGATTAAGCTCTCTATTTTGTTCAGGTAGTTAAAGTCGAAGATCTTGTTCACGTGCATTCCTTTTCTGGATCGATCAAGGATGCCGGCGAGGAATTCTTCCCATGATGCACAGCCCTTAAAGAATTTTTGATCCAGACGACTCACGATTTTTTGAGCATCGGTCACACCTTTGGCGATATTCCTTAATTGTGAACTGGAAAGCTCCTCATAGACTTCTTCCAAATCCGAACCTGGAAGTCTCTCGTAAATGGCAAACCCACATTCTTTGTGTTGACCGGAGCAATGCAAATCCGGCAATGGAAAATTCAGTTTCTCAAGTTCGTTATGCCAGCGAATGCCTGATTCAAGTTCGCTCTTTCGTAATTCTGGAGCAATCCGAATAACCTTCCGTTGATCATTTTCTAGCCAAACATCAAAAACGAATAGAGAAAGGCCTGTGCTAAAGCGTTCAATCTGTATTGGCTTGAGGTGAAGATGATTCAGGAAAACCTCTGACACGAAATGTGGCCAATCGAGTTGCATACTTCGATTATTCTTTTTTGTAAAAATCCGGAGCTGGATCTTCTGTAAACTGTAAAGCAGCGATTTTTTTATTACCTGCGATCCAGGCTTTTGCAATTCGATGCCCTCCATCCATTAAACTTCCATCAGATGAAAGAATGATGGGATACGAAATATCTGCCTCGAATATTTTCTTTGCATGACGGGCGACTTTTCGACAAGTCGGCTGGTCGTCTCCGAACCAGCAGTCCATATCGAATTCTTTGATCTGATCGATATGCACTCGTTTTATGGGAAGGTTACTTGCGAGTGACCAGAGTCGTTCAGTGTACCAGACAGCTCTACCTTGATTTGTTATCCGTGAATGGGTTTGTTTCTTCATTGAATTTGGCCATTGAGAAAGGATAAAGACGATGTTCTTTCTTATCTCCGGATGCCAGCTTCGATATTGTTCCCATCTAGATCGAGGAGATAGGCTGCAAAATAACCGCCACCGCAATCTTCAGGCTCTCCATTATCACGGCCACCATGTTTCAGACCCATTCGAAAAAAATCTTTTACTGATTGTTCGGAAGGAGCTCTAAAGGAAAGATGCACAGGACGGTGGATATTCTGGTCTAAATCGTTACCATAATAATCGCCACGAGCAGTTCCAACCCAGAGAAATGGGACCTTATCATCATCCGCAAAGATGACGGCACCGAACTCCGGTTGTCGTTCAATGACTGTGATTCCCAATGGTGCGAGGCAAGCTTCGTAAAAGGGAATGCTTTTTTCAAAGTCCGAAACAAAAATTCCTATGTGATCAAACATGCTTCAATCTCCAGATAAGAGCATTCCCTTTTTTCTCTTTTCTTTCCAGTCCAATTTCGCTCTCAAGTTTTTTTATCCATTCCGGGCAGGGTTGGGTGTAAGGTAAATTCAAAGACGTTTTCAGTTCTTTCCAGGTTAATCCGGCAGGATGTTTTGCGAGTTTGTTTTGGATCGAGTCTCTGAAGTCAGTGTATTTCATGCTCCGCCTTTTGGTTTATGCCGTAAGTAGTATATGGTAACTATTTCTCATGCTATCAAGAACAGACAAGAGGTAAAGGGTTTGTATCTGATCAGATAAGATGACACTTTAGAAAATTAAGAGTCTTTAACCATGCCTCATGACCAGCATGAGATACTTCTTTTGCTTGTCCGCCAAGAGGAACAGTCTGACCGCTTACAGGATGAGTAACTTGCATTACAGTTGTGGGAAGATAACCAACAGGAAAAAAATGTCCGACATTTTCATATGTGATGTGTTCACTCTGAAAGGGGTAATCACGCAGCCTTAAAATATTAGTCGTAACGTTTGCTAGAAAGCTTGAGGGCCAGATAGAATCGTCGTGTCCCGAAAATAAAAGGATGGGGCCGTTTACTTTATCTGCTGGGATAACAGTTGCTGCTAATTCTGGTTCATTCAGAAGAAATTTCACGTATTGTTCGTATCCACCATTATCCCACTGGTTTGATAATTCCTGGCCAAATTTTTCACCTGTATGAGTAGAGAAATATTCGATATCTCTTCCTTGAAATGTCCAGGCTGCACATACTTTTTCATTTTCTTTTCCAAAGCTCCCATAAACAAAACAATTAGGAGCATAGCAAATGACTCCCTTAATGGATTGAAACCGACTTCCTAGCAAAAGTGCTAATTCGGCGCCTCTGGACTGCCCTATAATTGCTATTCGATTCCCATCCAGTTCTTTTTGATTATTCATCCAATGGATTGCTTTTTCGAAATATTCCAAAGGAATTTTACGAAGTTCTTTGGGTAATCCTTGGGCATTGAAGTAGGCGAGTGATAGGGCGGGAATCCCTCGTGATGCAAGCATGGCTGCATGATACTGGCTTTCGCCTCCACCAGATCCGGTCAGATAAATAGTTGCTCCGCAGTCATTGGCGTTGGTCGGACAAAAATAAGACCCGACAAGGCCGTCTTCTGATAAAGGTATTCGTTCGATATCACATGATATGCGTTGTCTGTCGATTATCCTAGAAGTTATCAGTTCACTATCTGAGTATGCTGAGAGACTGCATGATATGGGGCTTAAGTATTTATTAACAAAGTTCCGTTTTGGAGCATTACCTTGAAGTTGGGGCTGCATGGACCAAAAGATTCCCATGGGATCGACTCTATCATAGTTTCCCGCAATCGGAGCTGATAAGCTCAAGTCAATCTTTCCATTTTGGTCACTTGTGAATAAAGTTTCTGAATGCCACAAGACTCCATCATCGTCCTTCTGTTGGGCTACAATGCGGTAATTTTTATCTTTTTTAAGACCACTGAAAACGATGTTTATGGTTTCATCTAATAGAGGGTTTTCTGGGCTGTATAATACTTTTGGATGTTCAAATGACATTATGGATTCTCTGATCAAATCGCTCGGCGAAATTCATGTCTACTTGGTTAAGAATTGCTGGGTATTGTAAATCTTCAGTAATACGGATGCATCATGTGCTCCTTCGCTTTTGCGAGTGTAGTAGGTGACAAGTGTCTCTTCTCCACGGAAGAGGATTGCGGCGTAGGCTGCGTCGTAGTCTTTGCGATTGTCCAGATCCTGGAAGTTTTGCCAGGTTTCCCCCTCATCAGCTGATATGGCAGCAGTCAATGGGATGCGAGGTAGGCCTTTGTCCGAGGGAACATTGTTCCAAACGCATAAAAGGTGACCGGAGCCCGGCAGGTGTTTGAGCAAAGGGGGTGAGTCCGGCGCTTCCAGGATTGTCGCTACAGGTTCGGACCAGGTTTCGCCATTATCAGTCGAGATCGATTTATAAATGCACTTGCAGGTGGTACGGAGGAAACAGAGGAGTCGGCCATTTTTAAGTTCGACGATGGAGGGTTCATGGGCGCCACGACCTGGAGCCGTCATGGTATTGCGGCTCATTTGCCAGGTCTTGCATTCATCGTCGGAGTAAAAAATAAAAGAATGAAGGGGGTTGCCGGGTTTAAAATCAAATCCCGGTCCTCCGTGACTGGGAAGAATAATGCGGCCCGAACGAGTGCGCAAGATATGGTCGTTATTGGTGCAGTACCAACCGGGTTCAGATATCTGCACAACTTCACCCCATGTTTCACAGTTGTCAGAGGAACGTTTCATATAGACGTTTCTTTGTTTCTCCGATTCCCAGGCAGTGAATGTCAGAACGACATCACCTGAAGATAAGCGGATGAGGTTTGGATGTTTGACGTTGTACCCCCAAAGATTTTCCTGCACGGTAAAGGTTTCACTCCAGGTGCGTCCATTATCGGATGAAATTTTGCCCGATAAACGACAGGGAAAATTATCGTGAAACTGACCACTTTTGTCTGCCAAATCTGCCTCGGTGCGCATGACATAAGTGGGTCGGTCTGCGTAGTATTCGGACCATACCAGCAATAGTTGTTCGTCTGAAAGAGGAAAAATTAATTGGTGATCGTGCCGTGGGTTTGCCGCTGTCCATGGGCAAACTTCCAGTTCATAGATAGGTTTAAGCAAAGCGCGTTCAGTATCTGCCATCAGGGACTTCTATAAGGGCAAAATGTAAAAGACCAAGTCTTTCTTAGGTATCCCGTTTGATAGATTATTCAAATTGCATCCAACCAAATGCATTTAGCCATTCGATGACTTCTCGGATAAGAAATTGCTGAAATTCCCTAAAATTTGAAAGTGAAGGATGCCACGAACTCCTGTCCGGCACCGGGCACCTTATCTCCTGGATTCAGATCTCCTGAGGAGGGCCGAATGCTTGAAGTCGGAGGAGTCAGGTAGGGGCTGTAAAGTTTGTCGAACAGATTGCGTATACCCAGCTTGACTACGATAAGGTCTGATTTTTTCAGGGTCAGGTAGAGGTCGTGTAAAAAATAAGAATCGGACTGATCATAAATGGGATTGATGGCAGGCAGTTCATTGCTTTGCGAACCCACCCAGCGCATGGCCCATTCAAGATTTGCCTCGACTGATTTCATCTTCCAATCCCAAATTCCGGATACACGGAATTCCGCTGGAGGCAGTTCAGGCAGTGAATCTCCTTTGAGGAAACCTGTTCCAGATTGACGCAACTGTGCATCCACCCATTCGACTGAAAACGGGACTTTGAAATGCGGGGTTACTTTCCAGGTGCCCTGTAATTCCAAGCCGATAAATGCAGTGTCTACATTGCGGTAACTGAAGACTGATTGAGGTGGATTGACTGGCAGTATCCCGGCCGTTGTTCCCACAAACTGTCTCCAAATATAGTTTTCGACTCCAAAATAGTAAGTATCGATTCGCAATGCCAGATTTTCTGAGAGGATTTCGGTGCCCAAGGCAACTTCCCATTTGCGTTCGGGTTTTAAGGATGGGTTCCCCAGTTCAAAACCACCGCCTAAAGCATTGAGAAACGCCCGATAGCGCTCAGTTGGTGGTGGTGTTTGTGCGCTAGACCCTATTCCTGCATAATAGGTTATTGTCTTTTGGGGGTTCCACCGTAGCAAAGCATTGGCGCTTAGGGCGTTTTCTTGCTGCGATGATTTGTTCGCAGAGGGGCCGTTGTATTCACGGTATAAGGATTCAATTGATCGACCAAATGCCAATTGATCTGCCATGCGTGCTTCACTACGCACGCGATCCCAACGCAAACCGATCCGAAGCGTGGTATCGTTTATCGGCTGAGAGAGAGACTCTGCAAAAATGCCGGCTTGCTCATACTGAATATCCGGCCAGATGAAATCTTTGGCAACGGGTCCTCTTTGGCGAATGGCAAGACGTTCTTCGTGATTGGTATCCAGGCCGACTTCGATATCCCCCATGATTGGCATGATCGTTTTCCAACGAAGGTCAGCATGAAAGGCCTGTGTTTCGGTCTCTGTTGAGACGAGGATGGGTCTAGTATCCCTCCGTTCGTTACTCAGAGTGGAATCTGCTTCTGTGTAACCGTACCTGAGTTGAAGGTTGCCGTCATCGGATTTTTCAGAACGGCGGAATTCATGAGTCGCGGTAATGGCCCAGAAATTGCCGTCTTCCACATCTAGAGGTAACGAAACATTTTCCGTAAAAAACTGTTTTCGAAAAACTGTATCTATTGAATGGACCAAGCGCTCGCCAGTATTTCCAGCCAATGAGAAGGATCCACCCCAATCTTCATGACGCGATGGTACTTCACGATTATCTGCGGAGGTGTAATTACCGATTTGGTTGCGAAACAATGATGCCCGATAACCGATTGGTCCAAGGCTCCCGGAATTAAAAGCATTCCATTGGCGGCCATTTCTGTCTGGAAACCAGTCAACTCCGAAGGAAGTTTGTGAGGGTTGTTTGGATACATTGCTTCCCGGTGCTGTCCATTGGCTTTTCTGATCGATCCAACCTCCAGTGACGGGAGGTCCCAGTGTCAAGGAAGGTAGATAATGCACCACCTGAAATGATCGGTAAAGCGTTCCTCCGAATTGTCCCATGGGTGCATGGGTTCGGGTGGGTGATCCATTGGGCAGGCGTAAACCATTGAGACTGGTCGAGACTCGGTCAAACCCCAGGCCTCGAATCATCGGTTCACTGGAAAAAGCCCCTCTCTGATTTACGTCTACTCCGGGAATTTCCGCTAATTTCTCTGTAAAATTCCCGGGACTTTTGGAGGGCAATTCATGAACGACCCATGTATTCAAATCGATTTTTTTCAGACTGCTCTGGATCTCCATTTTTTCCATTTCCACAATCTCGGATGAGTTTTCGGGTTCCAGTTTTTGAGCCCAGGAACAAGTGGAAATTGTCAAGAACAACCCAACGCAGAGAAAGCGAAAAGTACGAAATTTAACTGAAAAAATCTTTACCATAACATGAGTGCTGTAATGCCGAGTATGGCAATTGGAGCTCCGATAAAAAAACGACTTCCCAAAGGATGGGATTCCAGCTTTCGGGAAATGGGGATACTGATTAAGGGGGCGGTTGCCGCTATGGATTGCACGATGCCGGGATTGAGGAGACTCACGGCCCATAGCCAACAGGTGACACCAAGCACCGGGCCAAAGAGAGCGTTGGCTAGTACCCAGATAAGCGGTTGTTGTTTCAGTGATCTGTTTCTGAAGACTAATTGAGAAAAATAGCTCCATTTGAAGGATAGCTGACTTTTGGTTCTGAACGAAGAAAACGAAATTAAGAGTAAGGCGATCAGAAGCCCGCCAACTAAGCGAATAAACGCGGCATTAAACTTGTCGATTCCCGCATCAAGGTCTGCGGCCACCAGGAAAGCATGTCGACTGAGGACCAGGCTCATTGCCTGAAACATCGCTGCGGCTGCTGCATACAAGTACCCTTGCAAAGGGGCTTTTCTGGAGGTGGTTTCTTCTTTTATCCAAGAAGATCCGGCGAACAACACGCCGCACAGAATAATAGCACAGGAGAGAATTTGAGGAATTGTTAAAATGTCATCTAGAGCTACCCAGGCCAACCCACCGGCGATAATAGCGGTACAGCTCTCGACCATGAGTAAGGATTGAGGAGACCCCAACCGTTTGAGAGCTTGCATCATACAATAACCGCCCAAGCCAAAACCGATACCTCCTGCCAGGGCGAATTCCCAGAGTAAGGCAGTTGGCATACCTCGCCAGGATAACAATGCCAACAATCCCAGGATAAGCACTGCGACGAATAAACGGAAAAAATTTGCCCGTAGAGCGCCGATCAGCGAAGTGGATTGCTGGGCGCTTACCGCTGCTAAAGCAAAACAGATCGCAGTGAAAAAAGCGGGTAGCACGAGGCTAATGGTAGAGGTTAGAGATTACGATAGAAGACAGTAGGCAGTGAAAGGAAGGTGAGGTTCATTGGAGGTATGTTACACTGGTCGAATGGAGTCTGATTTGTTTTAGTTATTTTTTTCTGAGGTATAGTGTGTGTGCAACAGATGGTGAGAACGTTCACCCAGTGGTTTTCCGAGGAATTCATGATAGATTTGGGCAATCTGTGGATTGTTATGGGAGGTCCGCAGTTCTTTGCCTTCATCTTCGCGATAGATGGCATCGATCCTTTTGAGTCTCACGGAATCATCGGTTAGACGAGGTTGCCCGCCGCCTCCAATGCACCCACCGGGACAGGTCATGACTTCCACAAAATGATATTCCTTGAGGCCGCTCCGCAATGCTTCGAGCACTTTTCTGGCGTTGCTCAGCCCGTGTGCTACTGCTACCTTCAAATCGACTCCTTCGAGGAAGGACCAGTCGGGCAGGCAATCGGATAGGGTCAAGCTGGCTTCTTTAATCCCTTCGAGTCCGGCTACTGGTTTTACATGCAGGTTTTCCATCGGCAATGAACGCCCGGTCACCAGTTCATAAGCGGTCCGAATAGCAGCTTCCATCACACCACCAGTGTTGGCAAAAATATCTGCAGCGCCGGAGGAGAGACCCATGGGAGCATCCATTTCGCCGTCTTCCAGATTTTTGAAATCTATACCAGCAGATTTAATCATTTCGGCTAGTTCACGAGTGGTTAAAACATAGTCTACATCTTGAGCGCCACTGTCATTCATTTCGGAGCGTTGAGCTTCAAACTTCTTGGCTGTGCAAGGCATGATCGAAACCACGGTTAAATCCTCTGCCTTCTTCTGCAATTTACCGGCGTAATAAGTTTTTGCGACTGCGCCAAACATCTGTTGCGGGGATTTACAGGTCGATAAATTAGGTAGAAACTCTGGGTAGAAATATTCTGCAAATCGAATCCATCCCGGAGAACAACTGGTAAAGAGCGGTAGACTGACCTCTTTCTTTTCGACCAAGGCGGTCTTGAGACGGGTCAAGAGTTCAGTGCCTTCCTCTACGATAGTGAGATCGGCAGTGAAGTTTGTATCAAAGACGGAATCAAAACCGAGTTGCCGAAGAGCCGTTGTCATTTTTCCGGTCACCAGGGTGCCCGGCTCGTAGTCAAAACATTCTCCCAGCGCCGCCCGAATGGCTGGAGCAGTTTGTACGATGACATGTTTGTTTGGATCTTGGATCGCCTCCCAGACTTCATCCAAATGAGTCCGTTCACTGATGGCTCCAACTGGGCAAACAGCGGCGCATTGGCCGCATTGCACGCAGGGAACATCATCGAGGTCCATGGTAAAGGCAGGCCCGATCGTTGAGGAAAATCCTCTGCCTTGTGGGTAGAGGGCACCCACACCTTGGACCTCGCCGCACACCGTTACACAGCGTCGGCATTTGATGCATTTCCCACCGTCTCGGATAAGTGCAGGGGTACTATCATCTATATTTTCTGCACAGCGTTCTCCAGGATAACGCACCTCTCGAATACCCATTTCGCGGGCAATATCTTGCAGCTCGCAATCGCCACTGCGAACACAAGTCTGGCAGTCGCCACAATGTTCGGAAAGCAACAGCTCGACCAGAGTTTTGCGGGCTTCTCTAACGCGCCGGGTCTGAGTTTGGATTTTCATGCCATCGCGTACCGGAGTGGCGCAGGCAGCTTGCAACATACGTGCGCCTTCGACTTCCACTACACATAATCGACAAGCGCCAATGGCATCCTTCTTTTCCATTTTGCAGAGAGTGGGTAGTTCTATGCCTGCTTGCTTCGTTACATCGAGAACCGAGAGGGATTCTTCCACTTCACACTCACGATCATTTACGTATACTGTCATCATAGTTTAAGTCCTCCTATTTTCCATAGTCACAACGAAGGCATCGTTTGGCTTGCCTGACGGCGACACTCTCTGTCCAGGGAAGTTCCACTTCATCAAAATTACGGCGTCTCCTGTCTACAGGGAGCGTTACCATACCCTCTCTGGGATAGGGAACCGGATCGGCATCGGGATCGAAGGAAGTGGTATTCTCCTGTTCTTCTCTCCAGAATGCGTGGCTTTCTCCCGTAAGGAATTTATCCATACTCACTGCCGCACGTTCACCACCGGCAACTGCATCCAAAACGGAGAGTGGACCGGTCACAGAATCTCCTGCTGAGAAAATCCAGGGGATGTTGGTTTGGCAGGTTATTTTGTCGGCACAAATTTGTTTATCCTTTATCGTTTCGAGGCCGGTTTCCTTACAAATTTCGGAGAAGTCGAAATCCTGACCGATGGCAAAAATCACTTGATCTGCTTCGATCTTAAAATGGTTCTTGGACTCCACCGGACGACGACGACCTGACCGATCAAAATCACCGAGATTCATTTTTGTGCACTCAACCGCGACAATCTTTTCATCTTCTCGGACGATCCCCACAGGATTGGTCAACGTATGAATGGTCACCCCTTCCTGAAGCGCTTCTTCAATCTCTTCGGCATAGGCGGGCATTTCTGCCTGTGAACGTCGATAAACCATGGCGACTTCGGCGCCCAGTCTTACCGCGGAACGAGCGGCATCGGTGGCGCAATTTCCGCCTCCTACCACTACGACTTTTTTGCCGACTTGGACAGACCCGCGTTGATTATACTCTTTTAAGAAGGAAATGCCGTCGACTATTCCGGGACCTTCGCTGCCCGGTAAATCGAGTTTCACTCCGCCCGGTATGCCAATACCGATAAAGACGGTTTCATAACCTTCGTCGCGAAGCGATTGTAGAGTGAAGTCTTTGCCCAGTCGTTGCTGGGTTCGGATATCGACTCCCAATTGCTCAATCATACGAATTTCTTTTGCCACGGTTTCTCTTGGCAGACGGTAAGCAGGGATGGTTTGCACCAGCATGCCTCCGGGCCTTGCTTCCGCTTCAAAAATGACGGGTCGATAACCCAGACGTGCCAGGAAATAAGCGCAAGAGAGCCCAGCAGGTCCACCCCCGACAATGGCAATTTTACGTTTCGCATTCTCTGCATTTTCCCGAACTTCGGGTAGCTGCACGGTAATTTCCTGGTCTACCATGAAGCGTTTGATTCCTCGAATTGACACTGCATCGTCCAGGCTGGCCCGCCGGCACATGCTTTCACAAGTATGGAAACAGACCCGTGCACAGATGGCGGCAAAAGGATTTCGATCACGATGCAGACGCAAAGCTTCCGCATAGCGTTTTTCACCGGTTAATGAAACAAAACCGGGGACATCCACATTGGCCGGACAGGCAGACTGACAGGGTGCTCGAACCAGTGCGGCACAGACTCCTGAGCGACAAAATTTTTGGTTAATATGCTCTTCGTACTCTTCCCGGAAATGCCGAATCGTCGACAATACCGGGTTGGGAGCCGTTTGGCCCAAGCCGCATAAAGAAGTGTCCTGGATTTGCTCTCCGAGTTCAATCAGCATTTCGATGTCTCCCGGTTTTCCTTCACCCGCACAGATTCTTTCGAGCATCTCCAGCATTCGTTTGGTTCCCACTCGACAGGGCACACACTTTCCGCAGGATTCCTCCTGGACAAATTCGAGGAAAAACCTGGCGACATCGACCATGCAGGTATCTTCGTCCATCACGATCATGCCACCGGACCCCATGATAGCGCCCAGTTCCTGTAGAGATGTATAATCGAGAGGGGTATTCAAGTGCTGCCGGGGGATACAACCTCCCGAAGGACCACCCATCTGAGCTGCTTTGAAAGGCCGGTCGCCTTTGGTGCCACCACCAATATCGTAAACGAGTTCACCTAAAGAGGTGCCTATGGGGACTTCAACTAAACCAGAATTACGAATAGATCCTGCAAGCGCGAAGACTTTGGTTCCTTTGCTTTCTTCGGTGCCTCTTTTGGCATACCATGCGCTTCCATAAAGCAGGATGGCGGGAATGTTGGCAAAGGTTTCAACATTGTTTAAAACGGTGGGTGCTCCCCACAGACCTTTCTGAGCAGGGAAGGGTGGTCGAGGTCGAGGCTCGCCCCGTTTGCCTTCGATCGATTCGATTAAAGCCGTTTCTTCACCACAGACGAATGCGCCGGAGCCCATCCGAATTTCGAGATCAAAATGAAAGCCGCTATTCAAAATATTGTCGCCCAATAATCCTCGGGCACGAGCCGAATCAATTGCTGCCTGCAGACGTTCCACTGCGAGTGGGTATTCAGCTCTTACATAGACAAACCCTTCATGAGCTCCGATGGCATAAGCGCCGATCGTCATGCCCTCAATGACTGAGAAGGGATCGCCTTCCAGCACACTTCGATCCATGAATGCGCCGGGATCGCCTTCATCCGCATTGCACAGGATATACTTCACTTCCCCAGGAGCTTTGCTGGCAAACCCCCACTTCGTTGCGGTTGGGAATCCGGCACCTCCGCGTCCGCGAAGTCCAGAAGCCTTCACCGTTTCGATCACTTGCTCTGGTTTCCCTTCACTCAGCACTTTTTCCAGTCCAAAAAATCCGTCCACACTGATGTAGTCTTCAATGGAAGTAGGGCGAATACGGCCACAATTTCGTAGCACAATTTTGTCCTGACCTTGGAAAAAATCGATGGAGCTTTTCGTCTGCTGCACTTCGCCATCCGAAGCCCGTTTCCACATGAATTCTTCAACGGGTTTTCCGTTAATGACATGCTGTTCGATGATCTGGTCCACATTTTCCGGTTGCAATGCCTGGTAGAAGCTTTGATCCCGGTTTAACATCATGACGGGTCCCCCCGAACAGGGGCCCATGCAGCCACATTCTACGATATCCACCTCCTGGGAAAGTCCTCGGGAAGCCAAACTCTCTTTGAGTGCTGTGACGATGTTGCGGGAACCTGAAGAGAGACAGCCACCGCCCACACATACCCGGATGCTTTCGCGTTCAGTGCCATTTGCGAGGGTTTGCTCAGCTAGAACCTTCTCTTTGATCGATTCGAGATCTTGGAGATTGCCTATTGGCATTTCATTCACGTTTTGGATCATTCTACGCCTCCTTTTCCATTTTCGGTTTCAGCATCCTGATACGGTTTCAGAAGTTCTTTTACTTTTGATGGTTTGACTCGTTGGTGGACATCGACACCTGCCATGATGACTGGGGCCAGACCACAAGCTCCGAAACAGCGCCCGACCTCAAGAGAGAAACAGCGGTCCGGTGTGGATTCCCCGATGTCGATCGCTAATTCCTTTTTCAAAGAGGTCAGCACCTCCTTGCCACCTCGGACATAACAGGCCGTTCCCAAGCAGACACGGACTTGATGCCGTCCTTGCGGAGTCCGGGAGAAGAATGAGTAGAAACTCACCACACCCGCCACTTCGCTCAATGGCTTATTCAGTTTATCGGCAATTCGCGCAAGCACAGTATCCGGTAAATAACCAAACAGACTTTGGGCCATTTGTAGGATAGGTATAAGGGCGCCGCGCTTGGCCGAATAGACAGCGATAATTTCATCCAGCTTTGTGAGCATTTCCGCCTCACTTAGCTCGATGGATTCCTGAGGTTTTTCTTCTACCGTAGCTTCTTGAACTTGCATTGAAAATCTTCCTTCTAGGCTGTTTTCGAATGAATGAAATGGTAACTTTTACTTATGAATTTTAGCTCAATAGGGGGTTTAGAAAAGAATAAAATAAATATATCTAATAGTATAAGAACATAGAATAACTATAAGTAATATACTGATTTATGCCTCAATGTCCATGAGGCGGCCATCATTTCCGGTTGATTTTTCCGGTACTCATATTCGGTCGCCTGATGGGTTCTTGCTTAACCCAGAGGAAAGTAGGTGTGAGGGAGGTTTTTTTCTGAAGAAATGTGCAGGCCGGAGCTCAATCTTTACTCTGTTGTGGGAATTTTCAAAGGCTCTTCAAACTTCTAATAGAATGGCAGACTAGTTATTTTCGACCAGTAATTTTCTAATGACATCGGCGGTCAACTCGTGATCTGGAAGGAAGGGAAACCCTTCCCATACGACAATGCCTGCGGGATTAATGAGAATGACATGGGGTATTCCTCTGACGCCTAGGGTATTCTTCATTTTTTTCTCAGTATCAAAAGCGCTGAAATATTCGATTTTCGGGTCTTTCAGTGCTTCGATTTTTTCTTTGGGTTCATGGGAGATGCCTATAACGACCAGCTTTTCACCGAATTCTTTCTGATATTCATTTAATTCGGGAATAGCTTTGAGACAGGGAGGACAGTAAGTTCCCCAAAAATCGATGAGCACAAACTGATCCTCTTTGATCTCCGGTTTTTCCGATATCCAACCTTCCACAGAAAGCTCAGGGGCTTTTTTACCCAAAAATGAATCGGCCCACAATCTCTTTTCAGCCTGCAATTGTGATGAAAGTAAAAGGATAGAGCCGGTGATTAAGAAAATTACTTTTTTAAACATAATTTATATCCTTACTGAAAGAGTCTTAATCTATATTAGCTAATTTGTGGTGTAATGGTATAGAGTCAGATTTCTACAGGAAATGTTCCGCCGTGTCCTTTTTTATCTCATGCTCACTTTGCTTAAGAGGTTGAGGCATCAAAAGCTGGTGTTATTTTGGAGTGTTATCACTGTCTGCCTGAAGCTGCTTTGCAAAGATTATCATTTCGTGGATTTTCTTAAAGCCTGCTCTCTCATGAGCCCCAGGACTCAGTGGATATTCCGCATCCGTGTCGGATGTCAGTAAGTTGATGGCTCGATGCAGGGACCATTGTTCGATTTGTTTAATCAATTCTTTCCCGTGACCGCATCCACGAAACTCAGGTGTGACATACCAACCTTCAATATGACAATAAGGCCCATTTGGGGGCCGATAGATGGCTGCTTCGACAAAGCCAACAGCTCCTTGAGAAGGATGAATTAAGAGAAAGCACACTTCATCCGGAGACTTGAGAATAGATCGAGCCTCGTCTGATAAATCTGACAGATTGTGATGGGGCCAGAGAGCATGCCGGAGATTTGCCCAGCCATTGAGATCTGTTGATTCTGCTTCTCGTGTATTCATTTTTAACTCACGTCTACTTTGTTCAAGGCGCGGAGATTATTTTAACAATTTATCCTCTTATGAGTTCTCTTAAAGCGAAAAGGTCTCTACTATTTTTCCAATATCAAGTGATGGAAATTACAGCTTGGATTCATTGTCGTTTACGAACTCGAGTAAGTCGCTCGGTTGACAGCGTAATTCACGACAAATTGCTTCCAAGGTAGAGAATCGAATGGCTTTTGCCTTTCCCGTTTTCAGAATTGAGAGATTGGCCAAAGTGATGCCGATTTTCTCCGCAAGTTCAGTCAAACTGAGCTGACGTTCTAGCATCATTTTATCTAGATTCACTTTAATGGGCATCGCAGTGTGATCCTTAGACTGTTAAATCCTGTTCGGCTTTGAGCTTCGTTCCTTCTCGGAAAACTTCTGCCAGCGCTAGAAGAAAGAACGCCATAACAAAAATCGGGTTCAGGCCTAACCTCAATCCTCCGATATCAACACCGGCAGGAGTATTAGACGAAAAAAGAAGATCAAAGAGTAGTTGAATGAATAGGTGTATTCCAAAAATCCCGAATAAACCAAACGAGATCCACCTGATTCTTAAAGCATTTAATTCTTCGAAGTAATGGCCTTTGGCAATGTTATCAAACAGTTTGCGGAGTTGGTAGAGGCAAAAGATACCAATTGCGAAATTCATCGTAAAGTATGTGTAATAGAGGACGCTTAATTTCTGCATTCCTTCTTTACGACCAAGGTTGATAGAGCCAATGGCTTCTACTTCTGAGATATCGTAATGGTTCCCACTTTCTTTCCTATCCTCAAGTCGGATGTAGTAGGATTGAGATGGCTCTTTCAGTTCAAGCTTCCATTGTACTGGGAAGGAAAATGATATCCAGTTGGATTCGAATCTTTTTGTTTCCTTGCCGACAAAAACGATGATGATTATCGCTCCCATGATCCAAGAGAGATACCACCAAAAGTGAATGATTACTCTAAGAAATCGTGTTAGATGGTTTTTAGAATCCATATCGTTATTCGATAAAT
>JANQKU010000013.1 GCA_028280955.1 Opitutaceae bacterium | reverse complement strand
AGATTCTCTTTCTCATCTCAAAACTTATTTCCATGACAGAAGGACAAGGATCAACTGGAAACGTTATCGCAGCTCTTTGCAGCTTTTTTATTCCTGGCTTGGGACAATTGGTTCAAGGGAGGCTTTTGATGGCTATCTTGATGTTTGTCTTGGCGGCCATTCTGTGGTTTTTCTTACTTGGATTCATCGTTCATATCTGGTCGATTCTTGACGCTGCTTTATTCAAACCCAGTAAGACAGCTTCTAAGACATAGGATACTATCGTCTGCTTTTCCACTCTCTTAGCGCTTGCCCCGTCAGTGATCGTTCACAGGCCAGAATAGAATCGACTGTTCCGGCGTGAACCAGTTCACCACCTTTATTGCCTCCGTCTGGTCCCAGGTCGACGACCCAGTCAGCCATTGCGATAACATCGAGATGATGTTCGATTACAATGATGGTGTTGCCACTGTCTCTCAATCGAAAGAGTAACTCCATCAAATTCTGAATATCGGCCCAATGTAACCCTGTGGTGGGTTCATCTAAGATATAGAGATTTCGCCCTTGTTGGCGTTTACTCAACTCCAGAGATAGCTTTAAGCGTTGCGCTTCACCTCCGCTCAAAGTCGGGGCCGGTTGTCCGAGTTGTAAGTAGCCCAATCCAACGGCTTTTAGCGTATCCAGTTTTTCAACCATTCGTGGAATATTTCTGAAAATAGAACTCGCTTCCGTTACCGTCATTCCTAATACATCGGCAATGCTGTAGCCACCGAAACGGACTTCCAGGGTTTCTCTATTGTAACGTTTTCCATGGCAACTGGGGCATTCGGTGTAAGCGTTACTCATAAACATCATATCCAGTTTGATCACTCCATCTCCCTGACAACGTTCACATCTCCCTCCTCTCATATTAAAACTGAATCGTCCTGCTTTATACCCTCGGACTTTCGATAAAGGGCATTTGGCATATAAGTCCCTCAGGACATCGAAGAGTTTTGTATAAGTAGCGGGATTGGACCGTGGGCTTCGACCAATTGGTTCCTGGTCTACCTGCACGACCTTTTCAAAAAACTCCAATCCATCGATCCCTTTATAGGATCCAGGAATTACTTTAGCTCGATTTAATTTGCGAGCTGCTGCCTTTGCCAGGACCTCATTGACCAAAGTACTCTTTCCCGATCCGGAAACACCGGTGACACAGGTAAGTAACCCAACCGGGAAAGTCACATCGATGTTTTGTAAATTATGATGACAGGCACCGACTATTTCAATCAGACGGTTATCCGGTTTTTTCGTTTCACTATCTTTGGTAAGAGAGGCCCTTCCACTCAAAAAAGCGCCGGTAGAAAATCCCTTATCGGTTATTTTCATGCACTCTTCCGGAGATCCCTGAAAAAGCATGCGTCCACCTGCTGTTCCTGCTCCCGGTCCAAGCTCAATCAATTGATCTGCTTGCAGCATGGTATCTTCATCGTGTTCGACTACTAGGACTGAATTTCCCCGGTTCCGTAACTCGAGCAAAGTGCGGATGAGGTTTTGATTATCGCGGGCATGTAATCCGACACTGGGTTCATCCAAAACATAGATAACGCCCACCAGTCCCATACCTAATTGAGTGGCCAGGCGAACCCGTTGTGCCTCTCCGCCACTCAATGTCGTGTATTCACGGTTTAATGTCAGATAATCAAGTCCCACCCGATTGAGAAATTCCAAACGATGGACAATTCCTTGCAGGATCTCTCCTCGGGTAGAGGTTTTATCTCCTTTCTTTTGCAGTCCTGCCATAAAAGCATAGGCAGAAACCACATCCATGGCCAGAAACTCAGGTAATGAAACTTTGTTGACCAAGACAGAGCTACTGGCCGGACTTAAACGATTCCCCTTACACGTCGGACACTCGCCACTTATTTGAAAGGTACTCAATCGAGCCCGAAATCCATCACTTTTTGTCTCTCGTTTTGCTTTATCCAGCATTGGAATAATCCCCCAAAAGGGAACTTCATCCGGTATCTTCTTTTTGCTGCGTCGAACCTTAAAAGGGAAAAGGCGCTCTCCCGTTCCATAGAGTAATTCTTGTCGGGTTTTTTCCGGCAATTCATTCCAGGGTATTTCCGGATCGAAAGGCAGAAATTCTGCCAGTTGCTTCATCAACGCATTGTTGCGTATAATGAGAGCTTTCCCTCCAATCCGAAAAGGTTTAATGGCTCCTTTTTTAACTGATTTGGAAGGATCTGGTATGACCAACTCTTCGACAAAAGTCAGTTGCTTGCCGATACCACCACAAGTGGAACAGGCTCCTTCGGTATTGTTGAACGAAAAACGTCGGGGAGATAGGGGTTCATGGACATCACCACAAATTGAACAGGAAAGGTTTCGGCTCAGGCTGATTTCAGTCCACTGATCTGAGCCTTTCGCTTGAATCAAGGCATGAGCCCGGTCACTGCCCTCTCGAAAAGCCAACTCCAGAGAATCGGCTAGGCGACTTCTTTGCTCAGAATCGATGATTACTCGGTCGATGACTAAATCTACTGGAATTTCGCGATTTCCGGCCGGAATGATTTTATCGTCATCGAGGTTTTTCAGCTCGCCGGCAATACGGATGCGTTGAAATCCTCTTTGTTTTAACCCTGGGATTTCGTTTCGTAAAACGGCTGGTTTTGCCATCATCCAGGGAGCCAAGATGATGGCACGCGAACCTGCAGGTTCTTTTAATAATCGTCCAATCGAACTGTCCAGAGATTGTTGAATAATTTTCCCTCCATCTTTTGGACAGAAAGCTTCTCCTTCCAGTGCCCATAAGAGACGGGCATAATCAGCCAGTTCTGTGACGGTTGCCACCATGCTACGGGGAGAAGAACCGCCTGTTCGCTGTTCAATCGCCAATACTGGAGAAAGACCATGAATGAAATCGACATCCGGTCTTTTGAGTTGTTCGAGAACCTGACGAGCCTGAGTGGAAAGGCTTTCAATATACTTCCGATAGCCTTCGGCGTAAATGGTATCAAAGGCCAGAGACGATTTACCAGATCCACTCACACCCGTAATGACAACTAATTTCCCTCGCGGGATTCGAAGCTCTAGATTTTTCAGGTTATGCTCCCGCGCTCCTTTGATATGAATGTCCGGCTCAAAACTCACAAGTCATGAGAGAATGGTTAAATTCTCTCATGGCAAGCTCTGCTCACATGAAAATACTAGAGACTTACCTCATCATACCTTCCTTGAAGATATAAGAAGTTTATGGAGGACTATCTACTTAATTCAGTCTTCTCATTTTTTAGTGTATTTGATCTCTATAATACTCTAGCTTCTACAGTAGTTTTTATCAAAGGTAGGTTATGCTGAAAAAAATCCTATTTTGTATCTGCATCTCGGTTTTATTCAAATCTTGTATGACACCGACTGTTCAGAGTTTTGTAAATTCAGATGGGAATCATCCAAAACCAGAGGCCAGAACTTATTGGATTGAAACGATAAGTAAGCAAAAAGATCAGTATTCTGAAGAATACGAAAATTTACTGGAAAAAGTATTGGCAAAGCATGGGTATTCTAGAATTAGGGATGAGAATAACGCTGATGTTATTATTTCATTGGATTACAGCTCTGAAGAAATATATTTTAGCTATTTAAGCAGTGAACCAATTCGAACAAAGACAAGAGCAAAACGAGTCTTGGTTCCAGCAGGAGCTTCTGTTGATGCAGAAGGGGTCCCTTCTCAACGGTATGTAGCAGTCAACCAACCTGAGAGAATTGAGTCCCGGCCAAAATTAAAATATGATCAATATTTTCAAAAAACAATAATGATCATTGCCTATAAAAATGTTCCTCTAGCTCATTTTGAGGATACGGACATTCATTGGGCAATCGAGATAATTTCAACAGAAGATGATCCAGATTTACATCGAGTTTTTCCATTCATGCTTGCTGCTGCAGATGCCTATGTTGGCCGTTCGTCTCTTAAACAAAAAAAGATTCAAATAAAGGCTGATAACCCTTTGCTACAGTCTCTCTTGAATAATGAAAAAGAAAGCGACTTTAAAGCAGATGAAAAAAGTTAAAAGTATTTATCCTTGATAAAACTGTTCAGCTTTTTTCCGGGTCGCGCAATGGTTCCAACCTTTGAGGACGAGCTGAGCGTTGGGATGGCCGTTGGTTTTGACCACTTGGTCATCTCCAGCGTGCATCTGGACCAAGACCGTTTTGCGATGCTGCTTAGAACGATTGGGCATGGAACCGTGCAATGTAAAATAATGAAAAAAGATAACATCACCCGGTTCGCATTCAACGATGGTGCCTTCTTCAATTGGGTATTTATCCAGAAGTCTGGAAGCAACGGCTCCTGATGTTTTCTTTTTGCGCCCGAGTTTGTGAGATCCGGGAAAAACTCTGACGCAACCCATTTTGTCTGTTGCTTTGGATACGTGGATAATACCGGCGATCATGGTATCTTGGACCGTTGGGAAATAACTCCAATCTTGATGGGTGGGAAAAGGCGCTCCTTTTTCAGGTGGTTTATCAAAGAGTTTGCTATGATGGAGAATAATATCCGGTCCCAGGATGCTGGAAGCGATCTGCAAGAAACGTTTGTTATAAAAAGCGTGTAACCATTTTTCCGAATAAATCTGGACCTGATGGGTATGGACCAGTTCGGTGCGTTTTCCGCCTTTTAACCTCCGAGTTGGTCCCCCTTTCCAACCAGTGTTTACTTTCCGTTCGTTGGCAATGACCTGATCGACAATTCGATCGAAATCACGAGCCAGGGGTCGCATTTCAGCTTTTGTGAATACACCCTTTGCATGGTAATACCCATTTTCAGCGAAGAACCGGCTAATTGACTGTGGCATGGTGATCGTAAAATGATGTCCTGCTGGTGAGAATCAATTTCTTTTTTATATGAATCGTAAGAAATTCTAATAAATCCGAATCTAGCGACATATAATCCGAGTTTATCGATAAATTGTATCTTATAGTGAAAAAACCCTCAATGGGTTTGCCATGTCATGATGGCTTAATCTCCTCTAAAAACCTGATCGATAGTTGCCAGCAAATTCAATTCTCGAAATTCGCAGTTCGTTTCAGCGTCTTTTATCAGGGTCCCTGTTTTCTGAAAAATGTGCATCATGGCATCCGGGAGTGTTTGGCCATCCTTTTGCCAGACATAACCGGCTTGTAAAATGGCTTCGCGCAGTATCATTGAACAGGCTGCAGCGTAAGCATTGGAAGAAGATGTGGCGATTGCGGTGACCAGGAGGTCGATGTTTGCGAAACGATCGAGGTGCACTTCGTGTTTTCCTGGAATAGTTGCACCAATTCCAAAGCAATGGGATTGGCAAGCTGGCCAGGAAATACCATCGGTGTAGTGATGATTTCCGCACGGAGCGCTGACCCATATGTTTTGCTGCCGTAACAATCTTAAAACTTTATCCACTTCAGTCGGGACAGGTTTCTGGTGGTGCTCATCATCTAAGGGTGACAGGTTGACGGTTGTTATATTGTATTTGGCATGATTTTTCAAAACCCAATACAATGCTTTCGCCATTGTTCCGGCTTCAGTTTGTCCTTGCAAATGTACTTGTGAAACGCAGCGGACATGGGCGACGAAGTTATTGTAAGCAACCCCAAGGACTCCATTGTAATTCAATGAAGAGGGATTGCCTACAGTTGTTCCGTGATAGCCCGGAGGCACTGGTGTTGGATCGTTATTATCATCAATGCTATTGTAAGTGGCAATGACCTTAGGCCCCCACTTCATCTCCACTTGCCATTGAGGAACGCTCAAGTCGCATCCATCATCGAGGATGGCGAGGCATTGGCCTTTTCCCCAGGAAAGTTTCTCAGCATATTTTTCCCATGTCTCAAGGACTTTGATCTGGGAGAAACTCTCCTTATTAAACGGAACCTGTGTCTCCGATTTTTTTACGTCCTGTTTGTCGATACCAACGGGCTCTTTCACTCGTTTTGGTGGTGTTATTTTTTAAACAAGATGAACAAGGTTTACGTTATTCCTTCGGGACTAAGTGAACGATTCGTTCTTCACCAATTAAGATAGTACCCATTCCTCCGGTATAAGTGAGTCCTTCTTTTTGCAGTGTCATCTCCAGGGGATTTTCTTCATTTCCAATAAAAGTATAGCCTTCGTAGAATCCTTTGACTTCTCCTTTGAAACGATATTTGGAACCTTCCCCGGCTGGCAGAATGAAATTGAGAGAAGTAAAGCTTTCCATTTCATTGTATATCATTTCATCCGGAAGAACTGCGGAAGCGATATAAGCGCCTGATTCTAGTTGAGAAAGAGTTAGGTTACCTTTGTGGTCTCGTCTAATACCTTTCAGGGAGGATATCATTTGATCTCCGGTTCCTCCCAGCATACTTCCCCTAGGCGCTTCTGCGCTGGGTTGAATTTCCTTTATCTGATACTGGGAGACTGTGATTTCTCTACGATTGCATCCAGTTGCCAGTAGGAGAAAAAAAGAGAGGCCAATAATGACATGGGGTATCATGGTATTGTTTTTCATATCTAAGAAACTGTCTTACAGAACGGGCTTGGTATTTATATTCGGAAAAGAGTCCTCCCTGGGGTTTTATGAAACATTTCATCGTATGTTTTCTGACGCAACGCATTTTTAAACGGCTGTTTGTTCTAGCTTGAAGTCTTTTGCTTCCCAGATGAATCTCGCTTGCCGTTTAGCCTAAGCACATGAAAACATCTTCTAAACACGTAGTCATTCTCGGAGGCGGTTTTGCCGGACTTTCCGCTGCACGAAAACTTGATCATGATGCCATTCAGGTGACCTTAGTGGATAAGCAAAATCACCATCTTTTCCAACCTCTCCTCTATCAGGTTGCGACTGCCGGACTTGCGGCTCCGGACATAGCTCAACCATTACGCCATATTTTTTCGAAGCAGCAAAACGTCACGACTCTTATGGACGAGGTTGTCTCGATTGATCCGTCAAGCAAACAAGTCATCTTAAGAAAAAGTTCTTTAAATTATGATTACCTGATTATTGCACTAGGAGCCCGCACTGGCTATTTTGGCAATGACCATTGGGCTCAAAATGCTCAAGGTCTTAAGACCCTTGATGAAGCAACGCAATTGCGCCGCCGACTTCTTCTTTGCTTTGAAGAAGCCGAAACAACTCAGGACAGGGCTAATTGGAATCGGTTACTCAGTTTTGTCATCATTGGCGGGGGCCCTACAGGGGTTGAAATGGCGGGAGCTTTGGCCGAACTGGCGCGACGTGTCCTGGCTGATGATTTTCGCAAGATTGATCCATCCAGTGCGCATGTTCATTTGGTAGAGGCTGGGCCCCGACTGCTGCCCATGTTTTCTGAAAGACAATCTGAATACACCCGTCTCCGACTCGAAAAGATGGGGGTTACCGTGCATCTCAATGCACCCGTAAGTGATTTGAATCCCAAAGAAGTAATGGTAGGAAATCTAAGGATAGAGGCTTCGATTATTCTATGGGCTGCTGGTGTGGAGGGTAATCCAGTTGTTCGCGCTTTACCAGAAGTTCCCTTTGATCGCGGTGGACGCATCCAAGTAAAGCCTGATCTAAGTCTCCCTGGCAGTCCAAACGTTTTTGTCGCGGGTGATCTGGTCTCTCTAACTGACCCCAAAGGAGTTCGAGTGCCCGGGGTAGCGCCTGCGGCTACGCAAATGGGTCGTCACGCAGCTCACCAAATCTTTACCGATATAAAAGGCAAGAAAACGAAACCTTTTGTCTATATCAACAAAGGTAACATGGCGACGATTGGTCGCAGTAGCGCTGTTGCCAGTATCGCTGGCTGGCATAGTTGCGGATGGTCGGCTTGGGTTATGTGGTTATCGATTCATCTTTTCTTTCTTATCGGTTTACGTAACCGGGTCATGGTATTGGTGCACTGGATCTGGTCTTATATCACCTGGCAACGAGGAGCTCGTATTATAACGGGAACTGAAAATCTCGCAAGACCATCTGAATCTTCACCGAAGCAGAGAAAATCATGATATGGTATTTTTTCTCTCCATTCCCTTGTTTTCATATTTAGACTCTTTTTATGATAATCCTTCTTTTCGGGATCAATTCCGGTAGAAGTTTACAGGAATTCCCCTGAGAGACCGCCTTCATCGGTGGATCAATTGAGCGATCACTCGTTTGTCGAGTAGCGCAGAAAGCCATTATTCCTGATGGTTTTATGTTGGTGGTGGCAATGAATCCCTGTCATTCAATCCTAAACTCAAAAAATCTCTTAATTTGCTCGATAGCAGTAGCTTAAAGCAAATTAGAGAATTGGCGATTTTTACGTAAAAGACCGTAAAATTGCCCAAAACTCTGGACTTTTGTCTTTTTTTTGTCCCCTGAATTCTTTCTGAAATTATACCCTTTGGATTGCGAGAAACTTAGAAGCGCGTTTTCGAGGTCTTCAAACTCCGTTCGCGAATTTTCCGCGCATAGATCTAGTTGGAAAG